>NZ_JAWOUY010000025.1:0-73266 GCF_033339635.1 Vibrio sp. 2092
GTATGGACAGTGATTGATTATTTTCCAGATTTCTTTACGTGTGTAAGATGCTTTTCCTACACTAACCCCTCATGGTATCGATCTTTGTTGTCCACCGACAACTCATGTATTTTTGCCTCTGAATAGATTAAACACACACGCTAACAGCAATAAGGAAAGAAATCAGTGATCAGGATATTGGTGTTGTTAGCTTTATGGGAAAGCGAAAAAGTAGATTTAGATATAGAAAGCCCGCCAATAATAGACGGGCTTCTATTGTTTCTCTGCCTATTCGGCAGTAGTTGGAACATGTGATCGTGTTTTACTATTGTCAGCTACCTATTCGGCAGTGGTTTAGCCGCCTATTCGGCGGAGGTTCTGACAGATCACATAATGTGACTCCTAGCGCTGCAAGCAACTAAGCCATGAAGCCACACGCCGCCTATTCGGCGGAATTGCACATTGTAAGAGTATGCCCCTCATGTGTGGAGTGAGTAGAGCTAGTCACTTCATTTCCACGCCATCTACACTTCGAAAAGCGGTACTCTACAGATCAAGAATAGACTAAGAGTTGAATATTGAATAAAGCATAGGGAAAACAGGGGATCGGAGGCATCAAACTTACACTCTCCGACCCCTTAATTAACTACTGCTACACTCGCTTGATTGTGTTCGCTACAATTGTCATGACCGACATTGAGTAGACAGCGCAAGCTATCGGTACAAAATAAACTGGAAGTGCCAGGGGAACTGTAATGTAGAACAGTGCAACCAGCGGTAATGAGTACAGAACTCGCCTACTAATGCCATGCCTCATTGGTGATGAGTATTCAAAGCCATGCTTCTTAATCTCTCGTATCCAATATCCACTCATCATTGATGCAACGGTAAAGACAATCATTGCCGCGATCCAGATTTTCAACCCCCACAGTCTGAGTAGAACGAAATCCAAGTTGAGCGCCAAGCCCCAAATAGCCTGATCTACACTTTTCCAAAATCCAGTATTGAAGAACAGCCTGTCATTGATATCTTGTCCTTTCAAATACTCGACTGGCAGCAGCACTTCTCGGCACCATTGTATAAAGCCCGAATCCACTAGTAGCGAGTCCGACAGATATGACACAGATTCATAAATTTCAATTGCCTCATCAGTACCGACAAAAAGAGACATATTTTCCAACTCTTGCTGCATACTGGACTCAACAACAGAAGGTAAAAAGAGTGTCGCAATTAATAATATCGGCATTACCAGAGTAAAAATTAGCGTAATAATAAGCCCTGTATCTTTCTTGTCCTTTGCCATATTACTTCCTTGGTTTCGCTAGAATAGGTACACGACCTTTTTTGAGGTTCCCCCCAACAAACGAGGCAACATACTCCAAGTTAGGGAGCTGTCCCATTAGTTGCATTGGAAACATGTCAGCTTCTTCTTCCATTAAACGCTCACCAATGTTCGCTCCTAACCCATCCAACTCATCGTTGGAAGCATTAAAGCCCTGTGTTCGCATCACATATCGAACTCTTGTTTTTGGAACCTGTGCTAAGACTCGCTCTTGAGTAGGAACGTCAGCACATCGAAAGCTTATGAAATTATTCGTTGATGCAATTATTTGATCAGCCTTTGCCTTACTACCCAATTCAGCTTCAAAATCAGAGACAGTCTGTGTCGCTATCCATAAACGGAACCTTGCGCCACGAGCTTTGTTGACCATTTGTATTAACGGTTCACACAGCATTTCACTCGCTTCATCTACAAATAGATTAATGACTTTGTCATCTTCATCACCGTAGTTGTAGCGATCCGAAGCTACAGCAGCCGCATCAGCAAGAATCATTTTCCCTATTGCGCTCGAAACCAATCTATCCGAAAGTGAATCCGTACCAATGATCAGCACCTTGTTGTCAGCGATGATATTTTTCATGTCGAATACTCCGCGAGAATCATCTAGGTTGGTTGGAGATAGCATTTCTGCCAGCTCACCATTAGTGACTTTAGAAAGGTTAGCCAACAGGTTGCCCGTTGATTGCTCCAACGTTCTTCGCTTGTCGATGTACATACTCGCCATTGATTCAATGGTTGCATTTGTGAACTTGGAAGCAACTCTGTTTCGGTAGTAATCAACACAAAGTAACGCTCTCACTTCTTCGTTCGTTGACGATTCCAATTTCGAGTAAAGCTTATCTTTCCAATCGACTCGATTAGCTTCACACCACGCAACTACCGCCTTTTCAATAAGTAAGCCAAAGTGTTCGTAGTAGTAACGAATTGCCGTGAGCGTAACTTGTTCGTTAATTAAGTGCATGGCGTCGATCAAATACTGCAATACGGTGTTGGCAATATCTCGATAGAATGAGTCTCCATCTTCCGGTATAAGTGCTGTTACCCTTGCAGCCAACTCAGAAGAACGAGAAAAATTCTTTAGAGGGTTAAGCCTAATTGTGTCTCTTGGATAGGCAGGATGCCACATGAGGTATCTATCAGGCTCCCCCATCGCTGCACATGTTCGTTCAGCAATAGCTCTAATGTCCTTATCACCCTTCGGATCTAGAAAAATACAGCATTCTTTCCTCAAGATAAGCTGAGTAAGGACAAGATCGAAGAAGCGGGTTTTACCAGAGCCAGAAGCTCCCGTGATAAGAGTGTGTAAATCAGCCCACTTGAACATAAATCGGATATCTTCTTCTTTTTCCAAGATACCATGTATATATCCACTTCCTTCCGTGACATTTTGCTTACCAATGATGTCATCCATTTCACGTTTGGTAATGTCGTAGATTAATTGAGCCTCGTTGTAACCTACAGAAGATCCCCACCCCAGGAATAAGCTATTTTTTACTGTTTCGTTGGACACGCTCGATCACCTCTCCATCTATACCAAACATCTTCAGTGTTTTAGTGCTACTTGGATCTATAAACTCCAATGGATACCCTTTTAGTCTTTTCTTTCTAATATGAATTTCGAAAGCTTTATGACCGGTGACAACACCAATGACAATACAAGCAAGTGCCGCATACCAATACGTTTGCTTGGGTACTTCAAAAACATAAGGCAGACAAAATAGAACCATTGCGGCAATCAGCCACGTAGCGATCAAGTAAGCTTCGTAGTTCGTTCTGTAAGGGAAGTTGTATTTGGTCGGGTTCGTACTATCAGTCATTGATTACAATCTCCGGTGAATCAAACAGATCAAGCATCGAGACATTTTTAAGCTCTAACTCTGCTTTCATGACAATATCCATCACTGCGTCATTTGGAACTTGAATACGCTGTTCTTGAACTTCATAGTCGTAGTGCTTGGCAATGAATTGGGCTATTGGAGTAGTAAAACTAACGATAGATGGACTCTCGTTAGTGGATAGTTCAGGTTGTTCGTTTAACTCGGAGTGTTCAGTTGACACATTATCGGTCGCTTCATCCGGTGTATTACTTGAACTATCTGCATCTACAAATTCAGATTCGTGTTGTTTGGTATAACTCGGAACTTCAATTTCCTTTGGTGCATCATGCTTCTGTTTCGATACCGGTGCTGACGGTTTTCTTTCAACAGCCTTTAGAGTGAGAGATTTACTAATATTTTTGAGCACACGCCCCAATGTTTCTTTACTGGTTTCATGCGTCTTTTGTTTATGCATATTGCCACTAACAGTGTAATCAGTTGGCTCATCAAATATTTCTTCAATAATCTCGCTATCCGGTACAACTTGCTCTTTTGGTTGTGGCTCATCAACCTTTTCTTGTACAGGCTTCGCTACTTTCGGGCGCTTTGAGTGTTCCTTGAGTGAGTAGAGCTTTTCCGGCTCAAGAACTAAACGTTGGACATTACGAAACTTCAGACCCTTAACCTTCACCGGTTTCTTAGCATCACCGAGTATTTCAGGGTAGATGTCAAAATACAGTTCATCACCATTACTCGTAACTTGTCCTTCTTCAACCATGATTCGGGCTAGAACTTCAGGGACGGACGGAATGTTATACCCTGCATTTACCATTTCTTCGACCAATTCAGGGACAGCGTTATTCCAAATTACATACAATTGTTCTTCAACAAACCACAGGTACGCCGACTTCTCATTTACCTTCCATTTTCCAATGAGGATGTAATGACGAATCAGGTCGCAAAGTAATTCTGAAAGCGGGACTCGCTTGATCTCTTTTGTAATGTGAGAGTTGCGAGAGAACATATCAGCTTTCGTGGAGGCGCTATCCGCTTCGGCAATAATTTGCGGCATCGGATGAGACATGTTTGTTTTGCCGACACTTGCCAACATCATTGAGTGAATATGCTTACCGTCATAGCACTTCTCTAACCATGACCACGTTTTGGCAGGAATCAAACGCTCCATCATCACCAATGAAGCATTTTGATGCTTCATATGCCTATCGCGGTTCCATGTAATGAAGTACCGTTCTATCTGATGTTCAGCAGCCCAAGCATGGATCGTCGTACCGCTTTGAGCATCCCAAATAACTCGTTCTGAAGTTTTCGCATTACCATCGTGAACTTGTACATCTGCTAGTATCTTACCGGCATCATGCAAAAGCCCCGCAAGTATTGTCCCTGTGCGCCACTGGATATTACTTTGCTGTGTTTCAGTCAAACTACCAACGGTAACTGGAAAATGTGTCATCTGCGCAGCTCTCATAGAACGGTGCGCAACGTCTAGTGAATGCGAGACTAAACCGCCGCCAGTGGCGTGATGTTTGTACTCCGAAGCGGGAAGTAAGTCTGCATAACGAATGAAGCTTTCAAATACCGGATAGATATATTCGTTAAAGACTTCTTTACTAACGCCGATTTCGTTTCTGATCGCGTTAATTTGCCCCTGCATACGCTCAAGTAACACATGAGGCTGAACCACCGGAATGCCTATTGGATTTGGAGGATATCCTATGGCATCGTCATCGAGGTTACTTAAACCATACATCTCGCGCTTTGAGTCTACAAATGCTTGCTTATCAGCTTGCCAAACTAGCTTCTTGAACCAACGTTTAAGCATGTTTTCATACACTCCAAAAGCAAGGCGAGATACCACCTATTTTTCTTAGAACAACCATATTTTCATAGACCTCTAAACTTTGGAAATCACTTCTAAATGGTACATTGGCGGTATAAGTTTCCTAAATCCAAGAGAGTGATATGCGTACTGCAACAACGACTTATCCATTTTCTGCTAGTCAATTCGTAACTTGGGGTACGCACCGTTCTATCTCACCACGAATTAAGGGCATTATTGAGCATTACGCTCACCATATTGCCGTAAGCAAATATCAACTTCAGTCAGTTCCACAACCACAAAACGTAGATTCTTGGCTAACCAATGAAAACATGCCCTCTGTTGTGCGCTTGGCTACCTTGGCAAAGTCAGAAGAAAACATTGCGTGCTTGTTCAGAGACTTAAATCTATATGGACGCATAGACCAGATGTATCAGTACGATGGAACGTACTTTCTCGTAGATACCAAGTCCCATGCATCCCCAACATTTTCAGATCAATTGCAGTTAAGCTTTTATTCTTTCATTCTGTCCCGATTGGGGTACAGAATGGCTCCTGCTGCGTTTGTTCGCTCATGCTATGGAAATCAGGTTCACTATGAAGCAGTTGACATTATTCCTCATGATGCAATGTCAGAGATTATCGGAGAGGTGGAGTAGGGAAGTCACCTTAACAAAGTTAAGATAAAGAAAGGGCAAGCCAATTTCAGCTTGCCCTTATTGTTTTTACCAGTACGTCTAGCCAGTAATGTTGAGTATAATTGATGCATAGTGTTTGAGTGTCGGTTCAAAGAAGGCAACCCCAATTAAACCAGTCATCGCATAGACACTTAGAAACTTAGTGATTCTTTCTTGCATCGGCTTATTGCTCCCGTAGTGTTGTTTGATGTGAACTTCCTATTTGGTCAAGCATAGAAAGAAAGTCAGCCCAACTCATGCTCTCAATTTTGACTGGCTTTCCGGTTTGAAAAGCTGTTATTATTTTCTCAGCCATTATTACTAATCCCATTAATAGTTCTGGCTCGATGGTTTAACCATCCGGCTCTTGAAGTTCGCACCTTCAAGAGCCTTTTCATTTCAATTGTTACCGACTAATCAAAATGCGGTTATCTCCCACCTGAACCCATTTAAAATGATTCCCATCGACAATCAATTTTGCTTTTGGAAATCGCCCCATAACATTTTCAAGTGCAAGCTCAAGGTCACACTCATCTGTAAATCGTTCTACTTGCTGCTCCAAGCCTGAGTTTTTGTATAACGTTGCTCTCATAGTGTTCGCATTGATTTGGTTGCTAACTATATCCAGACTATCATTAACGTTTTAGTTCCAAAGAAAAAGGCATAGGATGGAGTGGTTTTTCTACTTTATTTTTTTCGGAGCCATACCCGCTTTCGCTTCCGTTTGCTACCTGCTACCTAAAGCGTCATGGACAACCCGAATCAAAGTAGTTGCGAGTCGGGGATTGTTGAAATTTCCATTTGGCTTAATCTTTGGCTTCCTTGCCATACTGCTCATAGAAATATTCAGAGTGGGTGTTATTACGAATGCAATTCATTGGGTGCTACTTTCACTCTCAATATATCTGCTATTAGCTTGGCTCTACCTATTCCTTTATAAACTGATGCTGAACAGAGTATTTAAACAAGCGATTACTTGGTCAGCGATTATCAATAGCATAATGTTGGAGGTAGGGATTATTGTCGCGTTTGTTGTTACGGGATTTGGTCTTTCACTTGCTCTAAGCTAATCACCTATCCGTCAACACTATTGCTGTGACAACCCCCATTGTTTTGCTGTGACAACCCCCATTGTTTTACTTAAAATAATCGCCCAACCCCTTGTTATATATAGCCTCAAGTATCACTGTGATGAAAGGTTGTTTTTACTCATCACCAGATAAAACACGTTTGATGTATGCATCAATCTTGTTCATCTTTTCAGAACCAATGCGAGAGAACTCGAATTTCACCATGTTTCTATCAGCACTGCGACTTACTTTTGCGTAAGCGTTTTTGTCCTCAAACTCAGCCAGCTTATTTGTCTCCCATGTAGCTTTTTTAGGCTTACCGGTAGTATTTTCTACGACGAACGATTCTAGTAGATCTAAGGTTTCCCTTTGGCTTTCAGAAACGTCATAGCTTAAATCAGTCAGGTTCTTTTTGAACTCTGCCATTGATTTGTCAATTTCTTTACCCGCTTTAATTAGTGCTCTTTGGTATTTAGCAAGCTTGCTGTAGAAACTATTTGGTATACCCTCAAAATCCACAAATACTTTGCGCATTGAAAGCTCAACATTATTCGCTTCGAGTCGCTTACGTAGTGACTCCCTACCGATTGAAAGTGCTGCTGCTAAGTCTTCAACCTTAGTATTTTCAACATCAATACCTTTACGTTCCGCTATGGTCAAAAGATACCTTGCATGTTCAGGGTAAGACCAACGCTTAACCTCTTGGCTATCATTGATGATACCAAGCATTTGATCGTCCCTAACATCTTCCTGTAACTCCCACAGTGGTAAATCAACACCACCATTGATACACGAAAAACGACGACGACTTGCATCTAGAAGCAATAGCTTGCCAGTGGTAGGGCATCTAACAGCAACACCCTCCTGGTTAACGCCGTTCTCACAGATAGACGGAAAAATGTCTCTGACAGCGTCTAACGTAAGTGCTTCCTGGTTACGTGGGTTGAGAGGGTGAATATCTGTTTTGGACTCAACTTCAGATGCAGGGATGACAACACGCTTAGCCGTTACCGCCCCATTTAAATATGTTCGAGTCTGAGAGCTGGTTAGGCTACTAGTGCGTGACTTGGCGCTGCCAGTCAACAAGCTCTTGCCTTTTTTCATCATTGATTTACCTACTTATTGTTCTTACTTGTTAACGCTTTCAAATCAGAGATAAACGTATTGTATACCTCGTTCACAGAATTGATTGCATCATAGTATTGAATATCAGTACATGTACTTTCAGAACGAATGATGTCATAGATAGTACGATTCTTGTCAGCAGCTTCATGGAAGAACGGGCTATGCTTAATCGCCTTTGTGATCATATCGCTTCCCACCGTTCTTAGAAGTCGGTCATAAGTCTTACGCTCTTGCTTATTCGCCTCATTGTAGTTTACCGGCAAGATTTTGAACCACTTCACGTTGTCACCTTGAGATGGCAAATCCTCTAATTGCTCAGACATAGTTAGAAGGTAAGACATTGTACTAACGTAGTCGTAAGTTCTTGGCGTTACAGGAGACAGGATCATATCGGCAGCTTCAATAGCTGACCAAGTAATAGGGCTATTTTGAGGTGGTAGGTCTAAATAAATGATGTCGTATTGTGATTTCAGAATTGGCACAACTTTGTTGGCAAACGCTGTTAGCAATTCAACACGCTTTTCTTTGTCCAGTGACCAGTAAAGTTTTGTAAACTGCTCGTCTGTTGGGAAAGCTGTCATGACATCGAGGTTTGGTAAATGTGTCGAGAATGGTGCCGCTAGAACCACATCCTCAAAGCTATGTCCTGCTTCTTGGAATTCAGTTGCTTCATTTACAAACTCTTGAGAATCAAACTCTTTAAATAGTGAGCGAAGCAAGTCAGATAGTGTGATGAAAACTTCCTCACTCTCATCCTCTACGTTAATGATACCTCGCGCACTGCCTTGAGGATCGAGGTCAATAATAAGAACACGAGCATTCAGATTAAGGTCTAGCGCCGTTTTAACAGCAAGTGATGTGTTCGTCGTGGTTTTACCCGTACCACCTTTGTAGTTGCTGACTAACACAACTGTTGAATCATGATTATCAGAGAACTTTTCAAAGCCAAAGTGGTTCATTACGGCATGCACTTGCTCTAGTGTAAACATGTGGCTTCTATTGTAGAAGTAGGGTTCATCAATAACACCTTCTTCAATCAACTGTGCAATTCGTTTGTTATACGTGTTTTTCGATAAACCAAGAATATCGACACCTAGAGTAGTTTTGTTGACAGCATGGTTATGGACTAGGCGCGTTACACCATTTTCCAAAAGGTCATCTTTAAAACGAATCGCTGACTGTTCTAACAGTTCTTCTTTAAGCGATACGTTTTCATGAAACATTCTGGTTCCCAGGTCGGTAGCTTTTTCTTTGAAGTTCATTCGTTATTAATCCTGTTGAGTATGTCCTTTAAGTTAAAACCAGACTACATGCAAATTGAACCTTTAACAAGTTCATTTTGCATTTTTTGGTTCATTTTCCTACAAGAATCAAAAACAATATGTAATAAGCTATTTTCTTATTGAATAAAAATTATGAGTTTAGGAAAGATCTAATGGGGTGATACTTTGAAACTATAAGGTTATGAATTAAACAGAGGATTTGACCGGCATGAACATTATTTATCCTAAGAACGCACCCGACAAACTGAGAAAGAAGACAGAGAAAGCACTAAGAATGCTTAGCGAAGGAGCAGTAAGGTTTCGTGTATCAAGTCGGTACGGCTATAAAACTCTGAGCTTGGGCAAGTACGAAAGGTTGGTAAAGACCGGTGAAAGCATACATATCTTCAGCCAGCATAGTGACTATGAAAAGTTTATCAACCAAGCAAGGTAGGGGAGCCTTGCTTGGTTTGGCTAAGTTATTTCTTTAAGAACATTTGTTCAAACAGGTTGTCTACCTCACGGCGTTTTTCAGCTAGCTTCAGTTCTTCTTCATTAGGTTCATCTGGAATCCTATTGCTCTCAACAAGTTTATTTATTTCATCTTCCAGAACTTCAGCATGTCCTTCATTGCCAAGTCGTAAAAACAAACTATGAATCTCACGCAGTGTTGGTAAAACATCACCACCTTCAGATTCAATATCTTGCTTCTGTTTCATCAAAGAAGATATTTTGCTGTAACAAGCTTCAGCTTCCTTAATGCTGAGTTGGTTCTTCCACTTGACCAAAAATCGAATTTTACAACCGCCATCACTGGTTGGCTCAACCTCATACCCTTGTAGTCCGTCCTTAGTGATGATTTCTAACTTATCTTTAGCGATTGGATTCGTAGCAATATCCGCAAGTGCAGGGGCAATAATCCGACTAATAAAGGCACTATGCCTCATGTATGTTTTCTTGAGCACTTTGCCCTTGTCGGTTTTAACACCAAATAGTACCTGAAGCTTATCCACCGAAATGAAATACATTTCAGTCTGATTGGAACGGTAACGGCACAAAAACTCAAAAACTCTTTTGGTGTTAGGGTTTGTAAGCTTCTTAAATATCTTGTTATCAATTTTGGCGTGACCGTTTTTGTGAGAGTTGATGATGTATAGCTGTCTAAGTTCGCCGTTAGGTTTAATTGTAAGCGTTCCATCAGCATAAGTGACTTTAGCTAAAAGCGGATAGTACGCGAACGAACCCTTGTCATCTTCAATCCCTATTTGTTTCTCGCCAAGAGACTTCGCGGGGTTCTTCAGGGCAGTAGCCAGGTACTTAACATCAATATCAAACCATTGAGTTAACTGACTCGTGTTGAACCTGTATTCAGGAACAAAATGTTGGTCGTTATTCTTGTTCCAGTCACTTTCTTTCATATGGGTTAGCATTAAAGCGAACATGTCCATCATTCGGCATGTAAGACTAGTTGACGCATAAATTAACCCATGCGTTTTAAAGTGATAATCTAAGTGGTCTTCAGTAACCAGCTCTATATTCATTTCCGTCATACGTGTACTTAAATTTGTTGTTTCACCACAACACTCGGTCCAATAGACACAAAACTCAGTTCATACTAGCACAAGGCTAAGTAAAAACTAGCACAAAACTCAGTTTACAATGGGGGGCATATCACGAGTTGTTAGTAGCAGCATTCTCGTAAAGAACATACCCTTCTATGCAACAAGTAATATAAAGTGTTGATTTTAAACATTTTAATGCATTATACCATTTGCCTTTGGATTTCCTAAACCTCAAGTTGTAAATGAACTCTCCGAATAGACCCGCCACAAAATAAAGTACATGACCACAAAACAAAGTACACGACCACAAAACTCAGTTCAATCACCACAAAATTAAATACAAACAGCACAAAAATAAGTTAAAACCACCTAAAAACCAGCATAGCTTCACAAATTTTAAGCACTCAAACACAAAAAAAAGTTAAGCTGTACAAATATATGTATGCTTTTAGTGAAGCTTGTACCTCATGACCATATACAACAACCTGTGTATAAATTGTTATTAACCTGTGATTTGCCACAAAAATAAATTCAAGTAGCCACAAAAAAAAGTCGAAAGATCACAAAATTAAATCTACCTATCACAAAAAAATGATCGTTCAACACAAAAAAATGATCATTCCGCACAAAATCAAATACAAAAACACCAAAAAGAAATACACGAACAACCGAAAAAACCATTGATAATCATAATCTTGCGCTTATTTTTCGTGCCTTATAGGTATATAGAAGATCTTAGAGGTGATCATAAGTCTCTAAAGGTAAACAAAGGTAAGATCATAGGGTTATAAAATAAACAATAAAATACTTTTCTATTTTTCTTAACTTAACAATGTTAAGTGTACCTAATGTCCGTTTAGGAAAGTGAGCGAGGTATGATTGAATCATTGCGGTATAACTACATCAATTGCAGTGATTACAGTTATGTACTTGAGTTTAAGTGACACTACCACTGAATCTGCAACGATGTTGTTTGGGATCTATATTAATTCATTGGGAATAAGCAGTTAGCTTATTAGTTATAAGTGAGAGAGTTTTGGGCAATTTTGATTGAGGATGTTGACGGTCATAGATTGTTGAAATCGGAAGACGTTACATTGAAGTTTGACAGCTTTGAGCTTACTGAGCTTTATAGGTGTGAGCTTGCAATGGAGTATTACGAAAGAAGAAGTAGTGATAGAACGTGGGCATGTTCGAGTGTTTATGTTTCTCTGCTGAGCAACAAGAGTTGGCTGATTAAAAATGAACTTGGTGTAGTAGTCTGTCAATTAGAGCTGCTAGCGGCATAAAAAAAGCGTCCAATGGACGCTTTTTTTATAATAACTGCCGTTATGAGCTTTTGAGTGTATTCAAGTGTGAGTCGAGTTCTTCTTGTTTCTCTAACGGTAAACGGTTTCGTATTTGATGAGCTAACTCGAATGCTAGCTGTGTTAAGTCACCAAGCGGTGACACTGATTTCGAATCTACGGATATTGCTAGAAGCTGAGCTATAATCGCGTTGTCTTTCAATGCCGTGGATACTACCTTAACTTTTTGGTCAGCCTCAGTATTTGTCAAACCAGATTTAACAAGCTTGCTATGCAGTTCTTGGAGAGCATCTTGCGTTGACTCTTTGCCAGGATATACCGTCAAAGCTTTTCCAAATATGTTCTCATCGTTGTCGTAATTCATGTTGTTTTACCACTGACTAATTTAGATACTTAAACGATATCAGCCATTCTCGCTTTCCAAACTATCAGGTGGTGTTTGAAGGGGATACGGATATCATTTCTGTTTTGGTCAATGTCTCCCGACTTTAATGGGGACTCAGAACCTTGTCTCGCCTGTTACATCAAACAAGTCATACTCATCCATCACTGCACCTTTTTTTGGGTTCACTATTGTTTTTGTTTCACCATGAGTATCAACGAAACTACGAATACAAAAAATATCATTAATGATTCATCAAGCGAAGCGTATGGAACACACACAATATCAAATGTTAGCCCTGCACTGATGGTTAGACAGCAGCAAGCTCCAACTAAATAGCTGGCAAGTTTTAATGTCTTTTTGGTTCTCATATTGTCTAGATTTTCATTTGAGCGTTAGCCGGTTTAACTAGGTTTCAGGCTAACCTAAACTTGGGAAAGGGTAACGCTGCGAGTTCATTCGCTGAAAACAACATACGTTGTTTATCAATCCAATGATTTGCTTCTGAAGCATTAAATTCCCTAGATAATTGCTTTTCTACTTGACCAAGAAACGCTGAGGTAAGTTCTTCAGACATTGTGATGAACCTCAGACTTTTAAGGACAAGTGTTTCGGTATCAACTATCACAATTTCAATGGCAAGTCGTTTTGAGTTGTTAAGGACTTCAGGCAGTTGTATGTCACCAACTATTGATGCGTCATACGGACAGTCGAAATTTAATTGAAAGCCGCCGCGCTCAAATGAGAATACGAGCATCATCGCAGATGAGTCTCTATCTACATATATTTTGGCGCTCACACGCCCTTCAGACAGAGTTACCCATTCTTCATTCGTCATAGATGGTAGACCTATGAACAATCTGTTGTAGGTTGGACGCAGGAACTCAGCTATGGCTCCGTCATAAACCGGTATCGTATTTGGATAGGGCTGACCAATGATTAGCGTTTCTAACATGTTGGATTCCTTGTGATGGAGTTCTGTTTTTTCGGTATGGGCTTATTGTCCCAATCACTAGAAGAATACGGTTGTGCTCTTGGTTTCCTAAATGAGTGTTTGTGATAAAAGCTCCTTGTTTCGTAGGCATACTGAGGTTGCACAGCCTATTGGCTAATCTATATACTGTATTTTTGTACAGTTTTTTATGATGGAAATGTTAGTTATCCGACACCGATACCACTATGGTTCGATAGTGCTTAGTGAGCATGGCGTTCTCTTTGGACAATCAGTTATTGGTAACAATGTTGCCGTAAAGCTCAAGAATGGGGAGCTTGCTTACTATCCCTATTTAGGTGCTGCCAATATTGTCCCAATTGGTAATTTGAAACGAGTTAAAATAGTTAACTTGACAGGCTATACATTTGATGAAGACGGTCTGCGAGACTGGAATCAAATTCCTAGCGACCATTATGTTGTGGGCGCATGGTTGAACGGAGGAATTTATGTTCTGTTAAAGGATGGACACCCGATATTGTTCAGTTCGAACTAGCAGGCATTTCTGGTCCTATGACTTTGTTTGTGGCTTTGTCATTGGCAAGAGCTTCACATTACTTGAGCATTGTAATTTCTTAAGCTAAATCGCTCATGGGAAGTGTGTTACCGAAACAAAATATAGAATCCCTGTGTACTTCCCCCCAATTCTCTTGAATAACAAGTCTGTCGTGTAAAGTACCTAATGCGTTATTTTTCGTGGTCTGAGTGACATTTTGGCAAATCCATTTGTTCGCAAAGGAAAATGCCCAAAGATCAAGGAAAATTTTTTTCTGTACGGTTATTTCTAAACCGAACTCAAACCTGTGATTTTACCTAGTCAAGTCCGTCCTTTCGCAATCAGTAAGTAGTCACTTACTGATATTTTTCATTTGGTTACTTATCCACAAGTCAACCCAAATATGTACCTTGAACAATCTTTTCAATCGCACTATCTTGTAAATCGCAAGGTTAAGGGCTACTAGATGTAGTGGCAATAGAAACACCAATTACGGGTTTTGGTTGCACTGTATATTTGAGCCTAAAACGAATAAACCCCGCAAAAAAGCAGGGTTTATAATAGGAGTCAATCTAGAGTAGTTGGAGCTACTCGAAACTAACTACTGGTATCATATCTCGACACCGAACAATCGAGACTATAGATCACCAGTGACCGGATTGGCAAATCGAAAATCGAAATTTAGAAGGAATATTCGATGGATTTTGACAATGTAAAAGCCTTGCTCGGCAAGGTGTTAAAAAACGTGGTCTTAGTTTTTAAATTGAACCCATCCTTTGTTATCAAAGGCTTAATATACCTATTTGAGTGCTTCAGAGACTAACTGAATCGGAGTGATATAGGTTAGCCAATAACTGGCATTAAAAAAGGGAGCCAATCAGCTCCCTTCGTTTTTATTACCAGGTTAGTTCGTTAGAATAGTCAGGTGATAAGTAACATTTTGCTCACCATCTTGATAAACCGTTGTTTTACCAGATGGTAATTCCTCACCCCACTCTCCGGCACTACGTCCAACGAGTCCTTTGGTATCAACCGCTAAAATATCAGTTCCTTTTAGTTGTTTGAGTTCCGTAGGAACGATCATCTGATAGTCAATCCACACTCTACTATCGCTCTCTTCCCAAACCTTGATAGTGCTCTTGCAGTTGTTTGATGCTTCGACGAATTGGCACAAGTCAAACTCAACTTGCTGTGGCAGAGAGTCAAGATTTAGCGTGATCTCGTAGTTCTGGTATTCTGGAGCACTAGCGAGGTTTTGATACTCAAACGTCACAGTGTGCTTTGCACTTTGCTCGGGACCAAATGAATAGTGCTGTGTGACTGGTTTTACGGGCAGTTGCGTACTGCAACCTGATAGGCTCACTGCTAGAATGCTAGCAGCTACGGAAAGTTTTACTTTCTTCAAATTTTTATTCCTTTTAAAAAAGAGGAGTGTCCCTGATTGGATACTCCTCGTTGATAAGCTTAACAATTTTGAATCAATTTCCAAAACATTGTTGAACGTTGATGAGTAACATGTTTTTTGCCATCAACGAAAAGAGAGTGGTGTTTCTCTAACTCTCGAACCATGTTTAACTGGTTTTCAAGCTCCTGTTTCGTTTTGGTGTTTAGAAGTTGCTCAACATCTTTGCTCTTTGGGTTGTTGAGGCGGTGAGCTATCCACGCTGTCATGTAATCGCTATAGCTATTCTCACTAGTTTGGAAGTGGTCCAGTCCCTGAGTTGACAATAGGCACCCTACCCCAAACTCACGCCCTTCTTTGAGTATTTTTCGCAAGCTCGGAAAATTATTCGCCATGAAGTTGTCCGCCTCGTCTACGAGCACTAGTTTTTTCAACGCTCGATTCTGACCAATTGGGCTTGGTTTTGGGGCTAGATGCATTTGTGTGTAGAACTGGTCTAAAAGTACCGCAACGATGAGATTTTGTAAGTTTGGATCAATACCACCCAATGTCACGACCACAACATTCCCATCAAGGAGATCATAGAGCGTTTTACACTTTCTTCCGTTGCTCTCAAATATCTCGAAGTCATACAAGTCAGAAAGCGCAGAGGTAAGGGAGTCTTGAGGAATCTTACGCTGACCATTATAGACTGCGATGACGTCCCTCAGAGTCGGTGGAGTGTGGCTATAGGTACTTACATCACCATTGTCTATGTTTTTGTTCTCGTAGGCAGCGAGGATGCAGTTCTTTAGCATTTGCTCCTGCTTTACTCCCAAACGGAAAACTTTGCTCAATGTGGAGATGAAGACCTTCGCATTGTTCATTAACGCTAAGCGGTGGTCTGAGTGTAAAGCAAACGGGTTAATCGGTAGATTGTTCGCCTCTAACACGGTTGCACCTGTTGCGTTAACGAACTCATCATCAACGTAGTCAGACTTGTAATCAAAGATAAGGATGCCAAGTGACTCGCCACCGGTGTTGAGCTCTTTCTGTCTTCGAAGCTGTGTGACGATACTTTTCACCGTCTGCGTCTTACCGGTTCCCATTGTACCGGCGACAGCAAGGTTAGGGTTTAAGTACAAACTGGTATCCGTTGGACACCAAAGCATATCTTCACCAGTTTCCTTTGATTGCCCCACCACGATAGCCATTTCCTTGCTCGGCGCACTCTTTGATGAGCTGACCAAAGGAGAGGACTTTTCAGGCTTAGTGCTCTTAGCCTGGTTCTCGCTATCCGAAGCTGGATTGTTAGAAGCTGCGAGGTTTGAATTTGATTGTTCCGGTTGGACGCTGTGAGTTTCTGCAGCGAGGTTACTTTCTGCTGACTGTGCCGGTTTGACTGGCTGCTTAGGTTTTGATTTGGCTTTTTTGCCCTTCACTTGGTAAGACTCTGGAATGAGGTTGTCAGACATACACTTCGCGGGTTTATGGCGCTTGAGTGTGAATGCTAGGTTCTTATTCAAAGCATCGTAAAGCGTATCAGACAAAATGAGCTTCTTCTTCGCCCTGGTCACAGCAACATAAATCAGATTCAATTCATCTTCAGCAAGTGGCTGTCCATCACCGAACGCAGCTTCAACGGCACTAAAGTCATCAGCCAACATCACCACATCAGATTCCAAGCCTTTACTTCCATGTGCGGTGCATAATTTCACAAACGCTTTGTCAGGAATAATATCTAGCGTCCATCTTAATGCCATTATTAGATCCATGAACTTTTCACGGTCTTCTTTAAACCACTCGATAATTACCTTTGTTTCCAAATCGCGCTGTTCGGCAATTAGCTTGTCAATGTTGTCGTACTTTTTATAAAAGCCTATACCTTCACCATTTTGTGAAATGTTCAAAATGGACTCTGCTTTCATTAATGTAAAGCTGGCTTTGTTGTCCGTAACAAACACCGTTGGAATCTTAGATTTATAGCAATCAATCAGAATATCCAATAAGTGAATATTGGTGTGTGCAATGTACAACATATTGTCAGAGTCATCATAGTCGGAGCCTTTTATAATCTCCGTGTCAAACCCTCGACCCGTAATTTTTACGCTAGTATCGTAGTGTTTTAATATCTTGCTGGCTAAGTCTGCTAAATCTTGTCCATATCGAAATGAAACAGATAATGGAAATGACTCACACGGAACCACAGTCATTGCATTAACGCCGCCTTTGAACTGATAGATATTTTGGTATTTATCACCGACAAATATTTTCTGAATCTTTTGAGACATTATTACGTTAACAAGAACTGGCGGTGCATCCTGTGTCTCATCAAACATAACATAGTCATAGTTAATAACTGGCTTTGAAAGCTGCCAATATTTAACGTATCCATCATGTGAGCAATAACACTCATTGCTCGTATCAAACATTGACTTTAGCAATAAGTTAGCGTGATTAACCAAGTACAATAAAGCTACTTGCTTTTGGTTCGATTTTATTGCCTTGCTGTTAACTTTACTGGTGATTAGTTTTTTAGCTTTCTCAGTAAGATGTAGTTCTGTTAGTTCAAGTGATGCGGTCTGAATAAAACAATCGCAGATATCAATTAATACACGCCAATTCTTTTTCATGTCGAGTGCATTGAATAATGGATTGTCCAAATTGAACTCTGAATGGTCTAGTACCATTTTCATGTTAGGTTTCAAATTAACTTTTCTTAAAAAGCCTGTTTTTACTTCCTTACTGAACGTTGATAAAGCATAAGAGTGAGATGTATATATGTGAACATGAGTGCCAACAAACAAACTTCTAGCTTCACGCTCAAGAGATTTGTTATAGCAAAGGTAAATGCCCATCTTATTTTTTTGATATTTCTCGACAGCTCTTAGGAATGTACTTTTCCCTGAGCCAGCATAAGCGAATCCCTTAACATCTTCTTTCGCTTCAATTGCATCCATTAAAGCATTCATTTCATCTGTTAAATCATGTTCGCCAATTGTTCTCACTTTTATTTCCATCAACTACATCCTATTTTTTCAATGACTCTTTAATCGCTTTGATAGAACGATTTGTTTTCTCAACACGATGTTTAATTTCTATTGTCTTGATTTTTTGCTTAGAACGTTTGGAAGCCCAAACGACTGCATTATGAGCTTTGCCTAAATGCTTTAATTGGTAACGGATTTCTGATAGAGCATCTTCCATTCTTGTTATAAGAAGAAGCTCCCATTCTTGAGCCTTACCAAATTGTGATGCCTTATATTTACCGCTTTCAGGTACAGCAATAGACTTTATTAACCGTACAGTTTTATTTCCATTCTTAACAAACCGAACTTCATGCCAACGAACACGGAAACTAAACCCTACAAACTCGACTCGCATTTCATAATTTGTTGACTCAATGTTTCTCTTATCTGAATAGTCCCTATTGAACTCTCTCTCTGCTATAGCCCTTCGCCAAACACCTTGAATCGCTTCTGTCTTTTTATACAAGCCATCTATTTCTTCGTAGATAGCATCGACTATCGCTTGCATGTAATCTCCAATACCAGTGATTATGATATAAGTTGATTTCATCAAATCATACCATAACAAATGTAGTAACCAAAAAGGTAGGTTTTTGGCACTATAAGATACAGAGCCAAAAAAGCTGGTTTTTGGCTCTAGGGTAAATCGCTTGCCAAAGTGAAGACTTTTATGGAGGTTTTTGGCTCTATGTGAACGATCTTGTGATTTCTAATTATGAATACTGTACTATGGTGCTGTTCTATTTTTTCTTATGCGCTCTATGTTTTGGAAGTTATATTTATTTGTTACTATATCAGTAAATGGAGGTGGTTATGAAAGACAGGTCAATCAACATATTATGGAAAATTGGGGACATTACCGTTTTCATAATTATATTCGCAATTCTTTCTTTTGGATATATAAATTATGGATTTGGTTTGTTTGACGCTTTTATAGGTATTTGTTGTTACCTTGTTTATAGAGCATATTTTGTTGAAGTAGATAAGAGTGTGGTTGTTAATAAGAGTGTTGGCACTTATGATGATGCGCCAATTAAAATTCGACGTTAGGAGTTAGTTTATGTTTTCGTGTATTGCTATATCGTTTTTTGTCTACATTATATATAAGCTCATTAAAGGTGATATTCAATGTGTTTATGGTTCAGTCTTAGGTAATTCTAGTCCTAGTTATCCTGATGTGAAATTCAAAGGTGATGCAACTATAGATAAGGATGGTTTTAACACTATTAAAAACAAATATGATGAAAGCTTATAAAAAAACCTCGGAAATATCCGAGGTTTTTTCTTTTCTATCGAGGTATGTCATCGACCCCTACTGGATTATAGTTGTCATCTATTGACTGTAATCTTTCAAGTTCATTTCTACTATTTTCATCTCTCCTTTCTTCTTTTTCTATTTCTTCCTGTCTGTCATTTGCTATTTTTTCGTAGTGGGGATAATTGGTACTGTATTCAGGCGCACTATCATTGCCCTGTCTAAACGGTTCGTTGTTAGAGTTTAAATTATCACTCACTATAGGTGAACTATTTTCGCCTATAGTACTTTCCTCCGATTGGTTTCCATTCTCATCAACTAGAGGGGAAATAATTTCGTTATCGCTAGTCTGTGATGTTGAGGTGTGATTATCATCTTCAGATTGTTCAGGTTCTTTAGGTACAATTGGCGTATTAGATTCATTTTCGTATGTGAATAGATTAGCCATTTCTCCACTAACATCATCAATAAACCCACTAACTGTTTCATTTAATTGCTGTGGGTTATCTAACGCTTCACTGCTGTCCAAATATTCATTTAGTGCATTGAACTTTTCAGAAATAACCTCAGTCGCTTCTGTCTCTGCTTGTCCTACTGGTGATTCATAAAAGGCAGCTCTCATTGTGTTATATGCATTCGATACGGCTTCTTTTGCATTATCTACCTGTTCAGATATTGGGTTTGCAACGCGTCCAACTTTCTGTGAAATATCGTCAAATAAACCGTCAGATAGCATGCTAGCAATTGAGTCCTTTATATTCTCTTGTGTATGTTCTAGAGGAACAATATTGGTATCATCGTCAATTCCTAGCCTTTGCTTCATATCATCGACTTTGCCTTGATACTGTTTAAATTGGTCACTGTTGAAAAAGTCATCCCCAAATTGTTCAACGTCATTAGCATTCTTGGTGAAATTACCCATCAAGTTAGCTCTATTTCCTGATAGCGGATCATTTTCATCGACATTAAGACTATCTGGTACTACACCTTGCGTTGGAGCAACAATTGGTTGCCTATCCAAATCACCATATTTTGGGTTATTCGGTAGTCCTTCAGATATATTTGGATTGACTCCATTAGTTCTGATTTCTTCTGGTGTAGATGGTTGTTGTCCGTGATATTGACTAAGAACAGCTTGGTTATCTTCCATATTTCCTAGTTCGTTATTCGTTACCATAAACGCTGCTAGTTTGGCGCTGTCAGAGTCTAAATCTGTACCATTTACGCCACCATCCATTTCCTGATAGTTCTGAGAAAATCTTCTTAACCACTCAGGGTTATCTCTGTTTTCGTTGATCTGTTTATCGAGGCTACGTTGAGCATTCTCGTCTTGTCCAATCATGGCTAGTCCCATTCTTACGTCGTCGTTCATGATTGACGCTGTATCTGTAGCACTCACTGCATTTTGGTATTGGTCAGTGCTGGCTTCTACCTCTTGTCTAGCTTGCGATACTCTCTCTGCTCGTGAGTCCATTTCACTGTTATTTGTGGTAACAGACTCGCCATTTTCGTAGGCTGCATTTTTCGCTTCATCGAACTTAGCTTGTAGGGCAATACCCTTTTCACCTGATGTCGCGTCTTGATATGCTTTGGCTACATTTGACGATAGAGATTCTGCAAATTGCTCAGCCGCTTTCCCACCAGTGCCAACTAGTTGGAGTCCGGCAGACATAGCCTGAATGAAGTCATTCTTTTCTTGTCCTTGTAGACCATATGAGTCAGCAAGAGATGTGAGGTGTTTCTCAGCGAAGTTTTGCATGGTGCTTGAGCCGGAATTAATAGACTGACCTGCCTTTAGTATCTCGTTAGTGCTGAAAGCATTACCGTTCGAATTGGTTAGGGCATTCTCGACTGCTTGCTGGTAATTCGCTTGTGCTGTTTGCATCCTAGTTTGGGCATCTGATACAGAACTTGAGTTCGCCAAATTTCTTGAAATGTTGCCGACACGCGATTCCGCGCTCTGAGTCATGGTGTTTCCATACGCATCACGAGTACCGCTGTTTAATGATCCCCAATCTTCAATAGCGCCGCCCTGTTTCGATATTTCTGGTGTGGCATCTGTGTCTTTAGCGGTTGCTGCTGCACCTTTCATTGCTCCCATCATCGCCATGCCAGAGCCGGTAACGAGCGACATAGCCATAGCCGGTACGATAGTAGCCGCAATCATTCCCCCTAAACCTAAGAGATCTTTTGCTTGCTCAAATATTGCTTGTATCCATTCAATTGAGCCAGTTTCATATTGCAATCCTATCTCTGTCACTGCTCTAGCCATCTGTCCCATAACAACACTCTGAGCGACAACCAGTAGCATCGGGATTAATTGAATGACCGCAAGCATCTGTAGGAATAGAAGTAGCGTCTTGGAGCCTACAGAGCCACATAGCGCCATCAATCCAATGAACGGTGTGAGGGCGTATAGCAAACATTCCATTATGGCAATGAACTTGTTTACGATTTGTACCCACATCTCTCCTTGGATGATCCAGCCGTAGTTTCTCTGTTCTACGGAGCTTTGTAGGTTTTCTGCGTAGTCGGAAGCGTTGTTTTTGTAGTAGAACGATAGCTCACCTTCTTCAGCGAGTTTGCTTGCCATCATCGTTTTCATCAGATTACGATTCATAGCAGCATCAGCGCCAATTGAAGCGAGGACATCACTAGTCACACTCTCTACGTCCTCGCCAGTACGTACCCCCATTCTCTCGTTGAAGTGGGAATACATGGTGACGAAATCACCAGAGTTGATCATAGTGATAATTTTCGAATATGCGTCCTTACAGGATTGTTCTTCTATAACTCCGCTTGAGCGCACTAGAAATGTTGCGAATGACGATGAATTGAACTGAATGTTGGTAAAAAAGTCCCCTTCTTTCATGGTTCGAGTCAAACCATCTCGCTTTGCTTTAACCATCGCACAGTCACGCATGTAATTGTGGAAACTAGGACAAAATCTATAGCCGGATAATACAGAGTTACCATCCCCTGCCGGACAGGACTTATACGCGATATCTCTATATGCAGCCAATGCTTTTAAGGGGCTTAGATAGCCCCTCTCCGTAACACGTTCCTGCGGGTTGGTACTGCCGAATGCGGTTTCAGTCAGTTCAGCCAGCTCTAACCCAATATTACTGATTAGCGAAGCTGGTACAGCGATGGCAATAGGAATATTGTCTATGGTGGTGGTAGTGCCATCATATCTATTCTCAATGCCGACTGTACCTAATGTATTGAATCCAGCCACGTATATGAAAAACGCCGCTAGTAGTCGTGGTATGGGTAACTCCTGCTTTCCATCTGACACTGAAGAAAGCATAGCGATAACGAACACTAACAAAGCAACAGCCGCCGCTGCTGCTTTGTAAGTTGAGTTAGCCGATATTGCACCAACAGCGTTAAAAACGGTTTGAAGTGTTACCACATCCCCAAAGCTTACAATGTTCCAAACCATAATTACTTACCTGTCAGTGTATTGGTTTCACCTTCACCAAAGTTGACACTATCAAGCTTCGCTTTGATATCTTGGAAATCAGAGTCTTTAGATAGAAGGTTATATTCTTCCAGATAGTACTTAGAGCTATCTAGGAGCACCTTTTCAGCTTGCGTTTTCGCTGATTCTTGACTGTCAGTAGTGAAAAGGTTTTTAAGAGCAGCTTGTGTAACTTGGATGTAGGACGTTACTTGCATGTATGCGAGATCAAGAGCCAAACGCTCCGCACAGGTATTGGCTATGTAAGTACCAACCGTAGCCACAGTGCCGTTAACCGCGGCTTGGTAGATTTTTTGATTACAAAGCTGACCAATCATCGTTGGGAACTTGAGAGTTTGTTTTGCGTTAGTACTCCACTCAGTGTCATTTTGGTAGGCAACAATGACACCATCGCTTCCAAGCAAGGCATCATATACACGCTCACGTAACCCTTTGATAGTGACAGATTTAGATGGTGCAAGCGGTGCATTTAGACAGCCGTTTTTATCCGATGTATCACAGTCATAAATTTTGAATGTGCCACCGTCTATTAAGTCGATTAGTCTAATGGTACGTCCCTGGTACACCGTAGGCTTAGGATCTGATTCTGGATCGCTACTTCCGTTTTTGATTACTACTGTACCAATCATGGTCATAAGTAACTCTAGGAACTCGTCATCTCCACCGTATAGGCTATGAACTTCGCTTTCCTTCATCGCTTTCCATGTCGCATTGATAGTGATTTTTTCTTTCGTGGTTGTAGGATCAGCTGTAGCCAAAACTTTAGATGGAGAGCGACCAGCTTCATTAGCCCATCCCCATGCTTCGTTTAGGTCTTCCCATTGACCGCTGTTGACACCGAGAGTCTTCGCTGATGTATCGGCTTTTGCCGTTGTCGCAAAGTCTATTCCCGCATTAACAATGCCTTGCGCCGCTTGGCAGCTATCAATATTCATGTCGTTGACAAACTGCGCTGTTTTTTCCAGAGAAGTCATGATCTGTTCACAGGTTGGACACGCTGATTGCAAAGCCAGTTTTACACCATATCCAAGAGCATTTGCGCCAATTGCCTGAAATGTTTGAATAAATTCATCTTTGTTAATGAACGAGAAGCTACCGCCATACAGATTTATCCCACCACACCCTGCGGATACTGATGGCGCGGTTGCAGATACTAAGTTTGAGCGTTTGATAGGGGCTTTCATAAACAAGCTACCACCGGATATCACGCCTCGACGAGCAGTGTTATAGGCATTAGGATCTGTTGTGTTGGTTAGCATATTGAAGGTATCGCGCATTTGGTCATCTAAGCTTGCAGTAGCAAGTGGTGTATTTAATAAGCTGACCATAAACAAGCTGCCCGTTAATAGATTTAGTTTCATTGCAGTAATCTCCTTGTTTATTGCGCTGATAAGCTTTGTTGATAAAGTTTTTGAAATTCTTGTGGGGCATTCTCAGGAACTTGAAGTCCACCGGTTACGTAGCCATTTGGATCAACATACAGACCGCTTGGTTTGGTTAATTGGTACTGTTGTTCGTCAATCAGACCTGAACGCAATGCAGCAAACAAAATGCGATCCTTTAGGTCGGTTATGGAGTGCATCCCCTGACCTACTAGTTCAATTGCTCTGGTTTTTGGGTTGAACAGGTACGTAGCGGGTAGGACTTGAATACCTAGTGATTGGGCTTGTGTTGTGTTGACTTCAAAGGCTTCACCAAGAACGGTTGGTGGAGGTGTGCCATCCATTGAAACAGGGAATACAGTGAAGCCAAATTCCGACTGTAACTGTGCCACTAGCTCTGCTTGCTGTTCACTGAATACATCTTCACTACGGTAGAAGAAATATAAGCCGGACTCGTTACCCATTTCCTCTAGTAGCGCATGCTTATTTTGAGATGCTTGTACATTCATAGTCTTCATCCCAAAGTTAGCGATTGGGCGAGATGAGGTTTGGTCAAGGAACGGTTCAGCCATTACCGCTTTTTGTCGTTCCATACCAAACGCAACGGCGCGATCACGCATAAACTTTTCTAAATACAGATAAGTTCGCATTGCCTCCTGGTCATATGGATTGTTCATCGCGGCATCAGCATATTTTTGAAAATTCTCTCTAAACCATGCGCTTGATAGTGGCTGTTCTTCTGGCTTGGTTTTGGCTGGCTTGGGTGTAGGTTGCGGTTGTTCTTGCTTTAGTTTTTCTAGGAACTTTTCTTTCTCATCTTGCGGTAGTTGTTCATACCAATACCAACCTCTTTCACTATCTGCGAAGTATTTGTTATCGCTGCCACTTTCGTTAGCTAAGGTTTGTTTCTTGGTTTGCGTTGGTTGGTTTTGCGCGTGAGCAAAACTGGAAATGACTACACCTACAGCTATAGGTAGTAAGAGTTTGTTCATTTAATAATCCCTTAGTCTTAATTCGACGGAATGTGTTTCATCTCTTATTGACTCACACTTTTCGAATTTCCAAAGTCAGCGAGAAATGAGGCTAGATTGCGTTGCGGGTATTATTAGAACAGTGTGATAAGCGAACAACTTAACAATGTTAAGACGTTTGGTGTTGGATGTCGGGTATTAGGTGTTCAGAGGGAAATGTATCAAAGGAGTAAGTGTGTTTAGGTATAAGTTAAAGACATCCCACACGCCTTTGGCGTGTGGGTTATCTCAATTAAATTTCTGTTGAACCAACAAATTGATCACCAAGTAGAGCATCTGCCCCGCAATACTCCCACTGCTGAGGGAATAGCTGCGATAGGCTGACTAGAACATCGTGTGTCCAGCCACTCATTGGCGCATTATAGCTAGCTAACAGTTGACCCTCTAAGCTCACAATTAACAACCGGTTGAACCGGTTCGGCGTGAGAATATCAGGCTCTTGCTGAGATTGAATATCTGTAATGAAACGAATCATTAGCAAGCCCCCTTCCATATTTGTGTATGGTGATGAGGAAATTTGCTTGTGCCGTGTTCAACTAAGACATCATTCCAATCAATAGATTTAACTCCGGTTGGGATATCCCAGGTCGGATACATAATCACGACCCATTCATCGCTATCTTCTAGGCGTTCTGCAAGCCCCATAGCAGCATCTAATCCAGCTTCTACGGTTTTGCCATGAACAACACGTTTAGTGTCTTTATCAGCCCAAACAAAGATGTACTTGACCCCTTTAGGTGGCTGAAAGTTTTCCAAGATAGTTGATGATATACACGCCCATACGGGTTCATTTTGACAACCTCTGTCAGCAAGCATTTGCTTTACTGACAATGCTGTTTCTATACCTTCAGTTACGTGCAGGATTTCTCCATTGATTTCTGCCAAGTGTATTGCGCTTCCCGTTAAAGGACGAGACTCACATCGAGACATCAGTTTTTTAGCATTAACCTCGATACCTTCTACAACCATCTTTAGCTTATTGCCTTGATGATCCAAGAAGGTTCGATGAATTGTTGCTGCCTTACCATCGGGATAAGTGACCAGCGAAACGAGAGCTGGAAACTTGCCAATGAAAAGGTTCTTCTTAATGCCGTTGACTTTACGTGTTTCATACAAGGGCATTGCAGGGTTAAAGCGCATAGTTTTACTCAAACCATAGAGGTTTAGCTTTTTTAAGTCTAAGCCTCTACGAGACAAGTAAATCCGAGCTAGCTTGGCTTCCGGTGCAGTCAAGTCATATGCGGTTTGCCATGCTTTTCGCAATGAATACCGACATTTTTTGAGATGACTGGCATCCACTTTTGGTTGTGGCTGTGTTTGTTGTGTTTGGATACTAGCACCCTTCCACTCTTTGCCACTAAGACCAAGATAGTCTGCAACTTCATTTAGAACGTACTGAAAATCTCGATCTAAAACCCACATAAGTAGGTCAAAACCATTGCGAAATACGCCGTGTTGGTTTGAAACCCCACCGCCAGTTTCCTTTGCATCTTTAAAAAGTCTAAATCCATCAGTACCACCATTTATTGGACAAGGTACGTGGTTCTCAACGTTTTTTGTTGCTTCGGAAAGACTTGGCGCGACAGCCTCAAGAACCTCTAACCAGCGACCCTTTGCCGCTGCTTTTACTACAGCTACTTTAGATTGATTCATAGTGGAATCTCCCTTGTAGTAGACGGCTAAGCATTGAACGTAAAAGCTCAGCGTCTAAACCTAATGAACGGCAACAATTGCAAAATGACAGAGGATGAACATAGTCATCTTCTAGTAGCCATTTGGTTGCTTCTTGCCGCATTAACTTGGATTTCCGACCATCCCGAATATCGTCAATAGCACTTTTGATCATGCCGTATTGAAGATCTTCAATCATTTGGTCAGTCCAAGTTGGATTTGAAATGTCATCTACAAGGCTGTGATTTTGCTGTGCCTGTAAATGATGTTTTTGATTGGTTGGTTGTGTAGTAATGCCTATCATGATGCTTCTCCTATAGTCCTTGAGGCTTTTCGAAGCCCGCAAGGGACAGGCAAGGCTTTGAAAAGCCCCAAGTAGAAGAAGTCGATAGAATTACTTGTCTGAACTCTCAGGTATCGGAGTGCCATATACCTGCAACGCATAAGCGATAACAGATACCTTGATAGCAATAACAATAGCGAGAGGGATAGAAATGCTCATGTAGCCTCCTGATTAACAGGGACTATCCCCATACGGGGAAATAGCCCCGTTTGGGTGTATGAGTGATAACCCATAAATTTGTGCCCAATAGTTAGACGCAAATTTATGCCCTATCACCAAATCATGACCTTTAAGCACAAGGCTTAAATTGAGTTTGGTGTGGGCGGGTATCAAATTAGAAGTGGATTGTTAAGAGTAGTATTTCCGAACAATTGGGCGTAGATAAGCACGTAAGGTGTTTATGTCATAGCCACAACTTAATGCGCAGATATCGGCACTAAATGGTTCATCACTTTCGTTCATTAACCATTCGATTGCTTCTTTCCGCATTGTGCTAGATTTGCGTCCGTCATTAATTTCATTAAGAGCTTGAATTAACATGCCCTCTTGCATCATAACGATTTCGCTTTCAGTCCATACACCATAAAACTCGGTTTGGCTCTGAACCTCTAGTGGAATTAATAGCTGTTCCATGATGTTGTTCCTTAAAAAAGGGCAACACCATTCCCTACGGGCAGTATTGCCCGATTGGGTTGGATTAATTTTCAGTAAGCTTGGCTACGCAGTCTTTGTGACCAAAAGTGTCATTGCACCCATGATGAGTTAAAGATTCTGCTTTTTTTAGTGCGCTGTAATAAACACGTTGTTTGACCAGAAGGTATCCGGTGTCAAAGTGCCTATTGCAAACCTCACAATTGCCATACTTATCCGAGCCGCCATTTAGCTTTCGTAACCGAAAAGCAAAACGGATTTGACTCTTTTTTGTACTCATAGTGTTTTCCTTTAAATAGTTAGAGGACAAACACTGCGCCCAGGGGCAAAAGTAATTGCCCTCTTGGGTTTGATATTAATAAGTTACCGAGTCACTAAAATATCTTTAGCTACTTTGAATAACTCTGATTTGAGTTCTCTAATGTCCTGAATGAACAGTGCGTTAGGGAAGTACTGGTAGAACGCTTGTTTGTTACTAGAAATGGTGCCAATGGCAACGCCTATAACAGTAATGCCACTTTGGGTAGCTTTACTGACCAAACGAGCAAGTTCTTCTCTTTGACCACCATTCGGATAACCATCAGTGATAATGATGATGACCTTGTGATGTTTTCTGCTGCTACATACTTTGCGTATGCAATGCCACAATGCAGAAGCGGTTGGGGTTGAATCTCCCCTACCATCTACTTTGTGGTAACGCATGGCTAGTTTGCTGACGCTTTCACCTTCGTCTAACAAGTTAAGTATGTTGCTATCGCAATCGGAGTCAGGAAACGCAGATGCACCGATGCCTACCCCATTGATTCGAGATAGAGCCTTTGCAAGAGCGAGCTGTGCTTCTCTTGCTGTGCTCATCAGATTACGAGATGTCATCGAGCCTGAGTTATCTACACAGACTTCAACAACTGTATCGATCTGAAGCTTTTTGCTTTTCTGTTTGAAAAGCCGAGCATCATTTACAGCGTAACGGTGTAAAGTTTTAGAATTCAGTTTTAAACCTGAAGACTTCGTTCTACAGCGCACTCTCATTTCATGTTCAACGATGGATTGCAGTTTTGCTGTAATCTGCGATGAAGTGCTATTCACATTTGACTCAATCCCCCAACGTATTCCGCTTATGGGATCAACGTTGATGACTTCTGGTAGCGACACTCTGGATTGCTCTGGATTGGCTTCTGCCAATACTTCGAGCGATTGAGCGAAACTACTCATATCGTCAAACGTTTCAGTTGAATCATTTGCTGCTTGTATTGCTGCTCTGATTTGCTCTGACGTTGGTTGATTTAAGTCGTGCTGACCAGAACTTGTCGAATTTGAGCTAGAGTTATTTCCTTCGCTCTCCATCGACTGTTCAGGATCTACACTGCTAGATTGTGAATTGTCCGACCCTTGCGAGTTGGATTCTTCACTTTCAGCATCATTAGCTTGCCCTGCTCCCTCATCTGTTTCATCTGAACTGTCAGGTTCATTTGATTCATCAGGAGATGCCGAGTCACCTGGATTACTTTCCTCCGGTGTTTGGCTCGAACTGTCTGGACTAGGCTCATCTGGCTCATCCGGTTCATCTTCATCAGGATCAAACTCATTGATAAGGGTATTTACCTTTACCGCTAAGTCGTAAGCATCTTTAGATGAAGATAGGTTAGGAAGTTCATTGCTTAACAAGTTATTGACTTGCATATAAAGCTTGAACCCAAGGTTGAGACAAAATGCGTCTTCAGCAGCATCTAAGTAAGGCTGTAAGTGCGTTTGCCCCCGATGATTAACACGACAAGTCATCAGTAATAATTCACAAATACAGCTTGCCGGTTCTGCGTCAGTTTGGATTGGTGGTCGGCTACCGTCATTTTGACGGTTGATCCAGATTTGGTTAATCCAGTTCTTAGTACCTACCATGCTTTCAATCATTGCATTCTCAATTCGCAAGTCTTCGAAGATATTCCAATAGTTTTGCAACGCTGCGGAACTGAAGTCACCTTGCAGGTTGAAAGAATCAAATTTGAGGTGTGCAGCTTCATGAGACACAAAGCCAAGTACCGCATCTTTGTGTTCTTTCGATTTGATATTGAAATCTGGAATGTTGATGGTTTTACCATCGGTCCACGCCTGATTACCCGATACCGTTATACGAACACCTAACTTGTCTCCAAGTCCGGCTGCGATTAATGGTAGGGAATTGTGTATAAGCTGATTTTGCTTGTTCATAGTGTTTTCCTTTACGGGCAAACACTAGACCCCAAGGGCAGTATTTGCCCTAGTGGGAGTATTTAAAGTGGATTAGTTGATTACATGCACATGAACGTATTGGCAATTATCCAGTTCGTTCAAAGTGTAACTCTCAGTGCAGTTTGCATTGATAAGTGTAAGTAGTTCGTCCAACTCGCCATTCATTTCTTTTGTCGCTATTACATCGACCAAAAAATCTGAGCAGGAGTCGTTGGTGTACTTGAATAGACGGAGTTCATCTATCCAATCTCGAACCATGTTATTTACGTTGGCGATAATGAAGAAATTTAGTTCCATTATTACGCCTCCACCATGTCTTTATGCAGCAGTAAGTGACCGCCGATAAAGCTAACTTTAAGTTCGTCATACATACCTAAGCTAGCGTATGAGAGAGTGTTCTTTACAAACATCTCAAACGTTTCGCCTACTTCGTCGTTCAGTGGAATTAGACCCATGAACTCTGAATAGTAGGTATTCAGCGATAAATCGAAGTCATTTGACTTACAAAGTTGGGCATAGCTGCCTTGTCCCTCATAAGCAAATTCAGTGTAGTAGTGCAAAGCAACATAGTTGCCGAGCTTTTCAACCATGATTTCAACAGGACGGAAGCCACCTGTACTTGGGTGGTACTTTGTGTCGTTGAAGCTAATGATTGATATACCGTCCCGTTGTACATGTTCAGAAACAAACTCAATAAGTTCGTTTGGAACAGTAATCGGTAGGGTTTGTTTAAGAGTAAGCATGATGTACCTCATTAAAATAAAATGGGTACAACTACCCTACGGATGGTTGCACCCGTAGGTTTGATAGGATTCCACGTTAAGCGGAACTATTAGGTTATGTTTTAAAAGCAGATTTTGTGGTGTCGCTGCTTTCGCCGCTTGCGCGATCTATGACGATTCTCGTCCGACATCATACCGTTACCGGCAACCACTTTTTTGCCTCATCAAGAGGACTTGGTTTTGCTCCAAGTGGAGCATTTAGTGAAAGTCCAAATAGGACTCTCGGCTAAAATCTAACTTGCTTTGATTCTATAACACTCTGTTTAGTTTTCAAAATAATGTGTATCTCAATGCGTCCAAAGTCAGCATTGAGATACACACTAACGTAGGGTTAGTGTGTATCGTGCTTAGTCTAATAGAAATATTTTTAAATGCTGACTGGTAGAAGACATAGACAGCTGTAGTAGCTCTGCAATTTCGTTTACACATAATTCAACCTGTTGCACACTCAAAATTATTTTCAACCTAGAATGGTTACCCAGTAATTTGAATAATTCAGTTGCTTGCATTAAGTCTGTTTCTGCTGCAATTGACGCTTTGGCCTTGGCTATTTTTAGCTTGACTTTGCGACATTCAGTACAAATTCCCAGGTTGTTTCCCACAATTATCTCCTTGATATGAATTCCCTCACCGCCAGAGCAATGAGAGAACGTTTTGGTTTAAGAGCGTGAGAGCAACTCTTGTTTTATTTTTTGATATGTTTCTTCGTCAATATCGCCTCTGGCGTAACGCTCCTTTAAAAGCTCAAGGCTGTTAACTGGTTTATTACTGTTGATTTGTTGGGATTTATTTTTCAGTAACAACTGAACTAATTTAACCAAGGCTAATATGATGACAGTCCATAGTAATAACGAAAATATCATGCCAAACGGTCCCGGAAAAAAAAGCCCAAAATCACACCAACCATTGCCCCAATAGCCAGAAGAGTGCATAGCGTTCATATTATTCACCTTAATAATGTTGTGATTGGCTACCCATCATATTTTGCATATTGGCAGACATTTGTTGCATCAATATCAAGTATTGCTCCTGTTGTGCCGGTGTTAATAGCTGATAGGCCTGGTGACGGGCTTTTAACATAGTAAGCATATTTTCGCTCATCACCCCTTGGCGCTTTGCGAGCATTGCTCTGGCTTTAGCTTCATCAAAGGTGGGTGCCGTGGTTAATGCCTGACATTCCGCCATATATGCTGGCATATTGGCCATCATCACTTGCCTGCCCGCCATTGCTTGGGTCATAATAGCCTGGATCTCTTGCTGTTGCTTAGTGCTTAGATCCAGCTGGAAGAACATTCCCATCATGTTGCCACCCATCATGTTGCCATTCATCCCCCTGCAACCTTGCATCATGTTGCCCTGCATATTGCCATGTGCCAGTGCTAATGAGGCGGCTCCAAAAGTAAGACCGAGGGTTAAGGCTGCTGTTGTCAATTTGTTAGTTTTCATCTTTTACTCCACTTTTTAAATAAATTTGGGTATACGGATTTAATGGTTGATCTTACCTTTGCATGAGAGTGAGACAGACCGGCATCTCATCGGATTATCTGGTTGATGCTTCACCTACTGCTGGTGCATGTTTCCTTCGCTAATTCCAGCAAGAACCCCACACGCCTCAACTTCCCGGTCATCGTTGCAACTCGCTCTCAGTGAAACGAGTTGTTTCTCAAGCGCTTGCAGAGCGGTTATCTGCGACCGCACATGAGAGATGTGATCATCGAGCAAGGCGTTGACGGCGGTACAAGGCTGATGAGGGTCGTCCTGATAGCTCTGTAGTTCGTGAATCTCAGCCAGTGACAGGCCCAGGATTCTGCAGCGACGGATGAAGGCCAGCCCCTCACCATGCTTCTCGGTATAGACACGGTAACCGTTGTCCTGCCGATCAGGCGGCGGCAACAAGCCCTGCTGTTCATAGAAGCGGATCGTCTGTGTGTCGACCCCTACCAACTGCGCCAACTGACCAATGCGCATCAGCCTCCTCCCCAACGGATTCTTTACTCTATTGACCTTATAGTAGCTTTATAGTTTAAAATGGTACCACAACATTGTTCAAGTGGAGTCGTATTATGAGCAAATCCTGTGGTGGCGCCTGTGGCGCTGATGCAACGTCCGCAGCGGATACCGATATACAGGCCTCCTCCGAGGCGCCAGGGAGATGGGTCAGTGTTTATGCCGTGCCGAAGATGGACTGTCCATCAGAAGAACGAATGATTCGCCTAGCCCTGAACGGCTTTGAGGAGATTCGGGCGCTGTCCTTCGACTTGTCGAACCGCCGGCTGAAGGTCGTGCATGACGGCGAGGTCGAGCCCGTCACCTCGAAACTGAAGACCTTGGGGCTAGGCGCCTCGCTTCAGGAAACCGTCGCTGCAAATCCGGAGACCATCAAGGCCGCCGAGTTTTCGGCAGCTTCTGCTAAGCAAGAATCCGGGACCCTGCGCTGGTTGCTCGGCATCAATGCACTTCTGTTCGTGGTGGAAATGACTGCCGGTCTGATCGCCCGGTCCACCGGCCTGATTGGAGAATCCCTGGACAATTTTGCCGATGCGGCGGTGTACGGGCTTGCCCTTTATGCGGTTGGACATAGCGTGAAAATGCAGGTACGTGCCGCGCATCTTGCTGGTGTACTGCAACTGATCTTGGCTGTGGGCGTGCTCGTAGAGGTGGTGAGACGCTTTGTATTCGGTAGTGAGCCTGAATCGCTGGTGATGATGGCTATCGCATTCGTCGCATTGATTGCCAATACCAGTTGTCTGCTGCTCATATCCAAACATCGGGAAGGCGGGGCGCACATGAAGGCAAGCTGGATATTCTCGGCCAACGACGTGGTGATCAACCTGGGGGTCATCACCGCCGGCGCCCTGGTCGCGTGGACCGGTTCCAATTATCCGGATCTGATTATCGGCACCATCGCGGGGGGCATTGTACTTAACGGTGCCAGACGCATTTTGGCGTTGAAGGGTTAAATAATGCTCATTATTGGCAAAAAGCTCTCGCCGTATGCCCTATTGTCCATATCGGGCCTGCTGGCAGCGTCTGATCAGGCTGTAAAGTGGCTGGTGCAGCAATCAATGGCCTATGGCGAGTATGTTTCGGTGACCCCGTTCTTTAACTGGGTGCACCTATGGAACACCGGTGCCGCATTCAGTCTTTTTGCGAATGGTGGAGGCTGGCAGCGCTACTTTTTTATCGGAATCGCGGTAGTGGTCTCGATTTTTCTGATCAAGCTGATCCTTGAAAATCGTCATAAAGGAGAAGCCATCGCTTACAGTCTTATCCTCGGTGGCGCCATGGGCAACCTGATTGACCGGGTCTTTCGCGGCTATGTTGTGGATTCCTTTGATTTCTATTGGCGAGACTGGCATTGGCCGGCCTTCAACCTGGCTGATATTGCAATTGTCCTCGGTGCCTTACTTTTCGTTTCCAGCAGCTTGTTGGGTAAAAAAGCAAACACCAATGCCGAGCCGGATGGATCTGACTGACACCTACGCCTATACAACACCATGACCGAACTTCCCGACAACATCCTTCACCTGCCGCAATACCAAGTACTGGGCTGCAAATCAACCGACGACGAAATGCACTTCCAGGTGGACGTGCCCGATCCCATCGCCTGCGAGGAATGCGGCGTGCAGGGTGAGTTCGTACGGTTCGGCAAGCGTGACGTTCCCTATCGTGATCTGCCCATCCACGGCAAGCGGGTCACTCTCTGGGTGGTCCGCCGCCGATACACCTGCCGGGCCTGCAAGACAACATTCAGGCCCCAGCTACCGGAGATGGTGGACGGATTCCGTATGACACTGCGGCTGCATGAGTACGTGGAGAAGGAATCCTTCAACCACCCCTACACCTTTGTGGCGGCACAGACCGGCCTGGACGAGAAGACGGTGCGCGACATCTTCAACGCCCGCGCCGAGTTCCTGGGGCGCTGGCACCGCTTCGAGACGCCCCGCATCCTGGGCATTGACGAGCTATACCTGAACAAGCGCTACCGCTGCATTCTGACCAACATTGAGGAGCGAACCCTGCTCGACCTGCTGGCCACCCGCCGCCAGGACGTGGTGACCAACTACCTGATGAAGCTGAAAGACCGGCAGAAGGTCGAGATCGTCAGCATGGACATGTGGAACCCCTACCGGGCAGCGGTCAAGGCTGTGCTGCCCCAGGCCCGTATCGTGGTCGATAAGTTCCATGTGGTGCGCATGGCCAACGATGCCCTAGAGAGAGTGCGCAAGGGCCTCAGAAAGGAGCTGAAACCGTCCCAGAGTCGGACTCTCAAGGGAGACCGGAAAATCCTGCTGAAACGCGCTCACGAAGTCTCAGACCGGGAGCGCCTCATCATGGAGACCTGGACAGGCGCGTTCCCGCAACTGCTGGCCGCCTACGAGCACAAGGAGCGCTTCTACGGCATCTGGGACGCCACCACACGGCTCCATGCAGAAGCCGCCCTGGACGAGTGGATAGCCACCATCCCGAAGGGCCAAAAGGAAGTCTGGAGCGATCTGGTCAGGGCAGTGGGAAACTGGCGCGAAGAGACCATGACCTACTTCGAGACGGACATGCCCGTCACCAACGCTTACACGGAGTCCATCAACCGACTGGCCAAGGACAAGAACCGTGAAGGGCGCGGTTACTCCTTCGAGGTGATGCGGGCACGAATGCTCTACACCACGAAGCACAAGAAGAAGGCACCGACTGCGAAGGTCTCTCCTTTCTACAAGAAAACCATCGGTTACGGACTGCCGGACTTCGCAGAGGAACTCAACTACGGAGTCGATCTATCAACCATCTGAGGGTGGTATCAGATTGATGGGGTGAAGGTGCCCCATCAACCATTAAATCCGTATACCCGAAAAAACCTTGGAGTGGGCATACCTCACTTTCCGGTAATCCATCATAGATAGCATCTTTATTAAATGAGAATTTTAGCGGCAACGTAATTCGGCTATGTGCCTCATATTGTAGCTCTATTCCTAACGCTCTCAGCTCGTTTGCATCATCATACAAACAAAGGTGTTCGACATCGCTTCCAAGATTTGTCTTCGCAAGCCAAGCGAATGCGTCAACACCACCAAATCGACAATAACCCTCATATGCCGGTTCCTCGATGTGGTTTCCGTCCGGCATCAGCATAAAGACGCTAACGCCTCGATGCTCGCCAGAACTGATGTTTGCAATTGATTCTGATGTATCTGCTGTTTTCCAAGAGAAAAAACCCATGATTGCTCTCCGATTTCATTGTTGATAAACGGAACGCAATCGCCCCAAAACGGGCAATTGCGCCCGTTAGGGGTAGGTTACTGTGCTAAGCACATTTCTTGATTGGTATTACATTTAAGTTTTGGTTTTGTCTATTCCTTTTGGACTGCCACGTTAGCAAGTCAGAGGAAAGCTGCATTCCCAATATATCAAAGACAGAGTAAATGACTGACTGACCTAAAATTTCATGAGCGACAGTTTCAGACAAACCGGAAACCTTTGCTTCTGGAATATTCTTAACTCGTGCATGTTCATTTTTTGTCAAGATCCGGCTCAATTCACTATTGGTCGAGTGTTGTAGGAATGGTTCGGTACTGCGACACTTAGCGTAGCCTCTACCTATTGTTCCTAAACAACTTTCGTAACCCGTAAGAATTTGACGAGCGAATCCTTTGCCAGCGGCTTTGTCTCTCTTTTCCTTATCCGCTAAATAACTAAACGTTTTCCAGCGAGGTGAATCAGGTTCAACATCTTCCAATATGTCATTAATTGAGTCCGGCTTAGGATAAAGTTGACCTTTAATCACCTTATCTATATCAAACGTATCTATCCCGTTTGATAACGCGACCACAACTAACCGATCCCTACTTTCCAAAGCTCCAAATTCTAGACCTGAGAAGATTCGCTCTTGGACTGTGTAGCCGAGGCTATCCAGTACGCTACGAATTACAGACATAGATGCGCTGGAAGAGTATTGGGGTACGTTTTCAATTAGAACTGCACTAGGATTCAACTGCACAATCATTTCTAGAGTGTAAAAGAACATACTGCCAGCTTCCGAGTGATCTTCAGCTTGCTTGAGTTTGTTCTTAGTACGACCACTTAACGATGCGCCGGTACAAGGAGTTGAAGCGTAAAGAAAATCGCATTCGTGCGCTTGTTTACTGCGTTGTACGTTTATCAGTTCTATTGGTGATTCAATAACAATTGAATCGCTATTCCATAGCTCAGGGTTGTTTCGTAATGAGCTTTCCAAATAACGGCTTTCACGTTCTACTGCGATAGCCACTTTGGTTTTTACATTGTTGCGTTTAAATCCATGATGCATCGCGGCATCTAAGATTCCCCCACCATGAAACACCGAACAAACATCTAGTGGCTTACCAGACTCTAATTTGTCCAAAAGCCTCTGTTCACGCCTGTTCGCGTTCTCAGTTAAGTGATGTTTTGAAACAACAATCTTTCCCTGTTTAATCAGAACTCTGACAGTTTCGCTTTCTTCGAACAGTTCAGCTAGAGCGTTAGCAGTAATATCAATTACTGGCAGTTCGTCACCACTTGTTCGATTTTTGCGCCGACTAATTTTGTATTTACCGGCTTCAGAAAGCTCGATGTGCAGTTGATTGTCAGTGACGCTCAAGTTGTACATCATGCCAGGTTTATAACCAGCGCAAGAGAGCTTTCTACCTTCGAGGAAGACGCGCTTGCGCCCACGATTTACACCGATTTTTGTATTTACAATAGTTGCCATTTGGTTTTCCTTTTAATAAAAAAAAGGCGCAACTATCCCCTTAACGGGATGTTGCGCCCGTTAAGGGTTTATGTGTTTATATCTCTATATCTTTTGGAAATATGATGCGTTTAAGTTGCCATCGGCAATCTTAAAGTTCTCTTGGTGAGCGCACCACTCTTTCCAGCCTTCATGCCAATCAAACTCATCGTAATCTTGCCAATCCTCATTTCGATCAGCGTTGATGTGTTTGATGATGTCTGTGACTGTCCAAAAATGGAGCTTTACAAACTCCCCCTGGTCATCACTTTCGACTACTTTAATTGTCTTAAAATAGTCAATATTGTTTGAACTCGGCTTAGCATCAAGTGTGTATAGCTTTCCGTCGATAGCGATATCTAACTGTAACGACTTGGGCTGTATCACCTCGTTGTTTTCGCCGGTGTACACTTCAACAATCACATCACCATTGATGATGTCTTCTTCAGTGATGTTGTAATGGAACTCGTAAGGTTGGTTGCTGAACGTTTCTTCAAACGTCTTGAACCATGCCACGACCTTATGATCACTCCAAAAGTATGCTTGGGTGTCCAGAAGGTAGTCTCGCCCCGATTTGTGCACGATTTTTATCCGTCCCAACTCAATCGGCAGTGACCCCATACTTGCGAGTTGGTCAAGGCTTTCTGAGAAGATTGCGTGTAACTGATAAAATTGTTCACTTTTTAGTTTTGTCATGAGTAGTTTCCTAAAGAGGGACTACTCCCAACGGGAAGTAGCCCCGTTGGGTTTAATATTTGATGATCACTCGATGTATAGGATCACCATAGCTTTGTCATAATGACTTATAGAATGCGTTTAATGTCCAACTCGAACTCGACTATATCAGGCATATGTGCCTCTAATGGTGAAGCAGTGTCGCGCTCCACAATCGCCATGAATAGTTCAGCTAGTTCATTTACAGTTTCAAAGATATCGCTTTCTTTCCAGTTACAATCGGGGTTAGCTTCATGCTCGGATACACAGCGATACAGTAAGTTTGAATACGGATAAAGCGCAGTAACGAATGTATCTTCGCCTATACCGAAAATATCTCCGACACTTTGACCAGACTCAGTGATGTTATTCAACACTGCTTGAGTTAGGTAAAAGTGATAAGTGGCTTTTACAGCATTTTTTGTATTCATTAGGTGCATATTCCAAAAAGAGAGGCGCACGTACCCTCTATGGGATTGGTACGCCCATAGGGGTTGATTAAGCAAATGCTAGTTGCAGTTGACCTAGTTGAAGTTCGAATTGTTTGTAGATCTTTGTTTCCACAACTTCAAAATTCACTTCGTCTTCAGCTTTAAAGGCTTCACACGACTCGGTGCAGTTACCAGATTCATAACGTTTCTGGCTACGCATCGTTGAGCGAATTTCTTCTTCAGTAGAATCGGCATACATCTCTGCGATGCCAGTGAGAGAAAGATGACCACGATACATTATTAAAGGATCGTAGCTCTCTTTGACTCGGATTTTTTTACTTTCAAGGTGGTATTTCCACATCCGATAGAAATGTGGGTTTTGCTTGATGGCAAGTGCAAGTTTTGAGGTGCTTTTTTTACAGCAAAACAGACAATTACCTTCATGCTCCCCATTAAGTTCAAGGTCAAATGGTTGGTGTGACCACCACTCCAATATGTCTTGTTTATCAACCATTGGTACAAGGTCAGCAAGATACTTAATACCAGGTTTAGGCTTTAGACGTTTCGGCTCATCGACACGGATACCAAGCCAAGTCACATAGTTGTTTTTACCAAAGTGATCTTTGCAGTATCGTTCCGCTACGTCTTTCTTCATTCTCTCACTGCAATAAGCTCCCATTGCGGTAGGAGTCCCATATTTCACCATCATGGACATCATTGGCTCGAATGGAGGCATTTTTACAGTATTCATGAGGTCTGTAGGTTCGAAGACTTCATATGTGTTGCCTACGCCCAATTTAGGACTAACTTTTGCGCGTAAGATAATGAGGTCAATACCCCAAAATTTGATGATGTCGCGTATAAATTTATATGTGGCGGGTGCTTCAACACCAGTGTCACAGAAAATGTATCGTACATCCCAATTGAACTCTCTACGTGCGCGTTCCATTAAATACACCAAGTAGGCACTTGTGCGTCCACCTGAGAACGAAACAACGTGAGTGAGTTTTTTTACTTCAGACATAAGTAGTCTCCTAAAACGAAGGGACTACTCCCAATGGGGAAATAGCCCCATTGGGTTTAATTGAATGGCTTATTAAGCCGCTTGAAGTCTTTCAGCAAAGAGCTGAGCGACTTCGGGTATGTGTTTATCGCGTTTTAGACCGTCATGGGGCAATATTCCCTCTGCTATCCAATTGCAGATATAGACCCCTCGATTCCATGAATCAGTACCAACCAGAGCATCTAACACCCCTTCTTTCGCAGAATATTTTCTGTGAGCAAGGACGGTGAGTGCTTCTGATCTTGAGTCATAGGTTTCATGATAACGCGCCCCGTTTTCTCCATAGAAGGACAACCGATAGGGTTTCTTGCCATACGTATCCGGTAAGAACGCTGCCACTTGCCCATCTTCAGTTATCGCTTCAAAAAAGCCATCGGGGTATTTATCTACAAGATATTGTGTTCGAGTTACACGCTCAAAATGGCGAGTAAAAAACTGCCAAGTTCGTTCTGGTAATTCGAGGTCACATAGTTTGATAGTGCAATTCTCACCGTACCGCTTAATGAACATGCGTTGGCGCTTCAGCCAGCGTTCAAAAGTGGTTTCGTGACAACCGTACTGTTCGACATCAAGAAAAAAGTCTTCGTGCTCATAGGTAAGAGTCCATTGTGACTTGTATTCTTGAAAGCTAACATCTCTAGGATTCATAGTGCTTCCTTAATCAGAAAAGGCGCACTATGCCCCTACGGGCAAAGTACGCCCTTTGGGGTAGTTTTGATAGAGGCTAAATCAAGCCTCAGTTATCGGTGTTAGAACCATTCTTTTTTCATCGCAAGCGCCATCGCTAGGAACGGGGAACTACCTAGTAGGCAATATCCAAGTAAGACAATGAATTGCCTTACATCCTGTACAAACGCGCTCGGTTCTTCGAAGAATGATTTCCACTCATACGTGAATGCGGTAATTACCGGAAACAGCACAATTAGAACACCAAGAGTAAGCACTGACCAAAATACGATTGATCTAGCTTGAGGGTTATAACGAAATAACATAGTTGAAACTCCAAATGAAAGTATGAAGCGCACTATGCCCCCTGTTGGGCAAAGTACGCCCATAGGGGTTAAATCTGTATTTGACGCTCTCTGTCGTCTATACAGGGATTGTTAAGCTACTAAATGGTAAGTGAAGTAGCTATGTGAACCATTTTGCCTGAGAACTCGCTGTACTTTGTGCCGACTCCATGAGTGTGACGCTAAAACACAGAAATATTCGTAGGTTATTTGGTTAGCAGTACAAGCAGGGCAAGACATGCAATCTCCCTCCAAACTATGAGCATTGTTCTAGAGTGAGTAAGAAGTCCACCGGATAACCGAATGATTCTTCAAACCACTTCAAAACTTCAAAGCGGTCATTTCCTTTATCAAAATGCGCCCAGCTTTGCTCGATCTGATCTTCATTGTTTACAGGTATATCCGCGAACTCTGAAAACAGATCTTGTACTGTTTGTAAATGTGTAGATTCTTTTGCGTATACGCATCCGGCGTTCATTTGCATGAACGAATGGACCTTTCTGTTTAGTTCAATGTTGACCTGAAAAGGTACTCCTTCAGCTACAACACCGTACTTAACTAAAAGCTTACCAATATCAGTAACAAATTGGTCGCCGGAGACAGTGAATCTACGTGATTTGTACGTATAAAATGCCATGATATCAGGACGTTCTATCTTACAAATTTCAATTGAATATCGAATATTCTCATCCATTAACGTTCCCCATTCCTTCTGAGATACGTGGACTTCAACGGAGAAGTAAGAGTCCATATCATGAAGGTTAGAGGATGGCTTTCTGAAATGAGCAACGTAGCGATACGGGGATCGAGATTCGAAAGTGATTTGATGAAACATAGTAGAACTCCATATATTAAAAATGGAGCAACCCCCTGACGGGAATTGCTCCCGTCTAGGGTTTGTTTTGAACTTAGAAGAATGTAGCTTTCGTTGCAGATTGTTGTGTGCTCGACGTTGAAATATCGCTGAACTCAAAACTAAAATCTGCCTCGCTTAGTCCCAAATCTGACTCATCAGAATCAGGTTCACCGAAACTAAAGTCTGCATCACCCAACCCAAACACATCGTCTGATTCAAAATCGACACTTGCAGGTTCTAAGGTTGACTCTAAGCTTGCAGGTTGTGGCTGCTCAACGGCTAGTTGAGTAGCGGCAACCGGTACTGGTTCGTTTTCTAAGTTGCTCATTAACGCTTGCAACCTATCTTCATCACTCATTTGATACAGTAAACCAGACAGTCTATGTACTTCATCAGTGTTGAGCTTACCAGTAATAGGCATGGCACTTTCTACTTGCTTAATCTTATTGACTAGCTTCAAAAAGCGACCATTAAGGAAAGCCAAACCTTGTACTTTCTCGCGGAGTTTCCGCAATGAAGCTACATTGGTTTGGTTCGGTTGAATTGCACCCGTTAAGCTATCAAGTAGCTTATTGGAGCTTTTCAAGATGTCTGCATCCAATGTCTCTCCCAAACTATCAACTTGATTTGATAGTCCAGCATCGACAGTGACGGCAGACTGTGCGGATTGAACTTTAAACATTGAGAAAGAGGCATTAATACGTTTCTCAACATCTGAAGTAGGAGTCAACGCTTTCACAAGAATACGCTCGTATTGAGGGAAATTCTTGATCCAGTCTTGTTGAATTGACTCATGCTTTTGAAGATAAGCAGTTTTCTCTAGCTCAAACTGACCAACGATTTTTGTTAGTCGTTTGGCTAGTTCATCTGCCTTATCTGAAGGTACTGCATATCCACCAAGGAACGGGATGCCGATGGTCAGGCAAGCTCGTTCCATTTGACGTTTCAAAGTATTGAATACTTTTAGAGCCTTGGGATCTGTAGTGTGTTTACTGCCGAGGTTAATGATCTCTTTTGGTGGAGCTTCACCTTGTAGTGAGAGGTCATTTTCTGCCAGTTTTTTCCGTCCTGTCCATTGGTTAACGTTCAGTTGAACAGCAACAATGTCATTCAGAACAGAGGTAGGTTGTGTAGTCATAATGGTATCTCCAATTTTATGTATAAAAAAAGGACATACCATTCGCCACAGGGCTAATTGATATGCCCTTTGGCGGTTTTCAAATTTAGATAAGAGTGCTTACGCTACTTCTTATCGTTGTTTCTTAGTGCTTTTTTGCTAGCTGCTTATCGCACCATTTCTCGATATTGGGTGCATACATTGTTAGCAACCCAATAGCGATAGCAATACCACTAATTATGTAGATAGCTGTCATTGCAGTTCTCCTTGATTAAGTGAACCTAAGTTTATGTTACTACCGATTAAGCTTTTCTGCTAATGCTACAACGAGTACACCGATTACAGTTAGCTTCAACACGTTGAAGTCTAAACCTTTCTCGATAGCGTACACGAATGCAGCAGTATAGGATGCAGTGCCAAGCAGTTTTAGTTGAACAGCTACCTCTTTTTTCCGCTTATGTGCGAAGTGCACAACAGCTTTTAGATACTTGATAAACAAGTAATAGATTAAATAAAAATCAAACATTTATACCTCTTTAAGTTTTTTGTACCAACAAGAGGCATATGTACCAACGGGACACATACCCCGTTGGGATTGATTTAATTACGCTTCAGGATCAAAGCTGCTACCAAATAGGGCAATCGCCCAAGTATTAATAGCTTCCTTTTCTTCAGCGTTAGAGCAACGATTCAGTAATGCACGATCAAGTGCATAGCTTAAAGCGCAAGGTGCTCCCATGTTTCGTTGGATTTGAATAGCCCAACGAATTAGTGTTCGAGTGGAAAAAGTGACACTTAGCTCAATGCTAGTATCTTCCTCTCCTTTAAACACGGTTCTTACTTTATTCGCTAATGCGACCATACGTTCACGAATGGTGTTCGGGATATTCGGAGCAATTTTGCCCAAGATATCCTTCTCAACATCTGCATCTGCATAGTCAACTTCAATAACGATAAATCGGTCTAGGAACGCGAGATTCTGACGCTGGACGCCAGCATACATCCCATCGCTACCTGAGCCATTTGAATTTGAAGTAGCAATCAAACGGAAATTTTCGTGTGGATACACTATTTCGCCGTTCTTTTGCGATAACACTAATGGTGAACCTTCTAGCACTCCATTTAGGTTTGCTAATTCAGCCGGATCGACAAGGTCAATTTCATTAAGAATGAGAATGTGACCTTCACGCATCGCTTTGGTTAACACACCATCCATCCAGACGGTTGAACCATTTTGAAGTGTCCATTGCCCTACCAAATCCATAAATTCGGTTGAGCCACCACAAGTGTAGTTTTGAACAGGGTAATGTAGCCGAGCGCAAACTTGTTCTGCCAATGATGTTTTGCCGCAGCCGGTTGGACCGACAATCAGTAACCCATCACCAAAAGAACAATCAATAAAGTTCACGACATCTCTTAACGTTTCCCGACGAAACACATACTCTTTTTTTAGCATCGGTACATTAGGGTGGTTACATGGTTCAAAACCTTTAACGTCCATACCTGTACCTTGAAAACCAAAAATTTCGAGTGGGTAAGTTTTTTCAATTAATTTAGCCATAGCTGCTTTCCTTCAAATAATAAAAAGGGCAACTACAGCTCCCCTACGGGCTGTGTTGCCCGTATTGGGTTGGATAATGTCAGATTAAGACATCAGATATTTCTCGACTGATAGCTCTTCTCTGATTTCTTCTGATACTAACAAAGTGACATAATCACCAAAGTAAGCATCGAAGATGTTAACTGCACAATAATAGTCACCAGTCATCATACGTTTTTGAATTTTTTCTCCATCTAAACCAAGCTGAGCTGATAGCTTTCTAGCAAGACTTATTAGTTGAAAAACATTTCCTTGTTCACCCCGCAAATCTAGTGTGATTTGAGGTACTTTGGGTTTGAAAGGTACTTTGATCGCCATTATTCCACCTCGCTTTCTGTGTAGCTGAAAACGTATTGCGGATTAGCAACCTTGTACTCTCCAATCAAGTAATTATCTTGGTCACGTTCAAACGATGGCATGTCAGGGTTATAAACCTTTATGGCATGTACAATGCGTTTGTCGTTTTCGATAATGCGAACCTTTGGCAGAGTTTGTTCTAGTTTGTAACCATCAGGGGTGTCACTCGAAAACGAGAGAATTTTTACACCGTCAGGTTGGAACTCGAATTTTACTGTCCAAACGCTATCAATAAGCCGATCAACGGCAAGATATGTTTCACCGAAGTTAAACATACACCCTCCTTAGAAGTAGTGGTTTTGAGCTGATTTTTCGAAGAAGTTACCTGGTGCCAGCGGCTTAATTGGTGCTGTTATAGGTGTAGGTTCTTCAGGTTCGGTATGAGTTTCAACGTCACTTACAAGCGAGGACGGAACAGCTTGTTCTGCCGGAGTCACTGAAAGTGGTGTTGCTTCTTGCTTCGGCTGTTCTGCTTCAACTTTCGGTTGATATTGTTCAATTGGAACGTCAGCTTGATTGCTTGATTCTTCTTGAATGGTCACACGGAAGTAAGTAGAGCCTTTGTTACGGTGTTTTTCGATAAGTGAAGATGGAATAACCACATTCATCGTATCTTCAATTTCCGCTAGCAAGTTTTGGTAGTTCACATTACCGGTCTTATCGACACGGGTTGCGCGAATACCATCTTTATTGAAGGTTTGAACGTCACTTGGTATTTGTTCGGTGAAATACGATTCAAGCTGTTTAAGATCAGCTTTTACCGCATCGCATTGACGAACGAGTTCAGCATGACGCGCTGACTTTTCTTTGTACTGTTCTACTCTTTCTTGCCAAGAGTTATCCTGATTAGAAATTGGAGTGTCATAGACAACCTTATCTCGACCCTCGATCATCTCTGGAGGTGTGTTCGACTGAACTCGTTTCCAGAAATCAATCGCTGCTTTTTCTGCTTTTTTAATAAAAGCGTCATTGCGACGAATGCGAGTTGAAATAGGGCGTTTACCCCGCAAGTAGAAGTACAATCTACCAATGTCAGCTCCCGAACAGTTCAATTGCCACTGCACTTGCGCAGCGTACATTTGAAACGTTGGTGCTTGTCCTTGCATTGCTAAAATCTCGTTGTAGATTTTTTCGCAAGGACATTTGATTTCCAATACTTCTTTATCTGAGCCTAGTATGTATAGGCCATCTAAAGATGCTCGGAAAAGGTGCTCATGGTCAGCTTCAACACACACTGGCATGTAAGGCTTACCATATTCGTTTTCAACGGCTTCACGCGCTTCGGGTTCTTGTTCTACACCCCTTTGCACATGGTAGTTTTTGGACAAATCATCCGGCTCTTTCAAGCCGACCAATTCTGCCCAAAGTTGGTAAGGTGTTTGATATGGAGATAACCCCATGATCACCGGAATCATTGAGGCTGTAATGCCTTGCTTCCGCCACTCAAACCACTTTTCACTACGTTGAACGATATCTACTACAGGCATAATGCCCTCCTTAAATTTTAAAAATATAAGGGTGCATCACGCCTATAAGGGCAGGATACGCCCTTATTGGGTTGGATAAATTTATTCAGCAAACTCTTTGTTGAACGCTTCGTTAAGAGTGCTTAATGCATACTCTAACGTTGCGCCATCATAGCGTTCTTTGAAACTATCTTTTGTTGTGTCCCATGCGCCGGTATCCACAGTAAATGACACCATCTGGTCAATCATATTGACATCCTTAGATGCCAACATGCCAAATTGTGTTTTTACAATGTCATCTTCACTAGATTGAAAATGGCTAGTTGCATTGGCTTGTTGAGTCGGTGTGTTTTCTTCATCAACAGGGACGTATTGAGCATCTTCAAAGGTATCAAAATCAGCTTGATTCAAGTCACTCATCAGTTCTGATTGTGCTTGAGGTTTTGGTAAAGGCTGAGTTTGTTCTTCGAACTCGATGGACTGCTTTGTGGTTGCTTGGCTTTGGCTCTCTATGATTCGACTTGCTTCGTCTTCGTCATAAATACCCACGTAACCTAATGCTATACGAGCAGTTTGGATCATTGCCTTATGGCGCAACATGCGCTTTGTATGGCTTTTCCAAGGGTTGTTATAGTTTAAGCTTCGGAATACTTCATCGAGGTATTCCCGCACTATCGTTGGACGAGTTCTATCCTTGCGGTAAACGATGCATTCACACCACTCAGGACACTCTTTGGCATTAGGCATTGACACCTTTTCAGATGAAAACCTAAATTCTAACCCATCAAACTGAGGATGAGTGTTTATGATCCGTGACCATCCATCAACACCAACAATTGGAATTATTCCATTGTTTTGGTCGGGGAAAGCGTAGATCTCTTTAGTGAAAGGGTTCAAACCGTATTGGTCTGCCACAATCAAAAGAGCCATCATTTGTTCATTGGTAGGTGCATCGCCGTTGCGTTGCTTAAAGGCTGTAGATTTCAGTGTGTCCCAAAAACCTCTTGGATCTACACCAAACTTCTCAGCAATTTTCCCGACCAACTTCTTTTTGTTAGCATCTTCCTTTTGTGTACTTTGAGTTTGATTACTTGTTTGAGGATGTGTCATTTGTAACTCCAAAGACGGAGCTACACCCATAGGGACATAGCCCCATCGGGTTTGATTTAAAGAAAGCTAACCAAAAATTAGCCTCGTGCTACGACAACGTGACCATTTAGAACGTCTGTTGTCATTGGGTAATGGATACCTTTCTGTTTACGAGCGTAAGCAGGGATATTCATTAGTTCTGCGCCAGAGATTGCTTTTGCCTGGTTAGCATTTGCGATCCGCTGTTCTACTTCGTCTTTAGTCATACGAACGTTACGTTTGATTTGAGATGAAGAACGGTTAAGGAGCAGTTTGCCAATTCGAATAGCGGCATATGCAATAGTTACGGGAACTAAAACAAAAATTGCCATTGCTACGAATTGAGCTGCTGAATCTGAAACTTTATACATTGCAATAATGAATGCACATACAAGTACAGATGTTAGCGTTTGTTGAGTTGAGTTCATGATTTACTCCAATTTTAAATAAAAAAGGGTAAATCTATGCCCCACTTTGGGTAAAAGATTACCCTTGGGGTTTGATAGGATTCCACGTTAAGCGGAACTATTAGGTTATGTCTTAAAAGCAGATTTTGTGGTGTCGCTGCTTTCGCCGCTTGCGCGATCTATGACGATTCTCGTCCGACATCGTACCGTTACCGGCAACCACTTTTTTGCCTCATAAAGAGGACTTAGTTTTGCTCCAAGTTGGAGCATTTAGTGAAAGTCCAAATAGGACTCTCGGCTAAAACTGAGTTAACAATATCATAGAGTAAAAAATTTCCAAATAAAAAAAGCGCACTCAAAGGTGCGCTACTGTTCTTGCTAAATTTGTCCAAATTATCAATTCATTGGACTTTAGAAGAAAGTAAGTTGAAGTATTTTTCAGACAGAATTAGCTCTTTGAAGTCTTCTATCCATGCTGTCTCATCTTCACAATTAGCCGATTCTTGTAACCCACGCCAGTACACATCTAGAGCTTCAGGTTCAGTCTGCATACCGTAAACAGAGAGCATGAATGGGTAGATCTTTGATTCTGTCATCAGCTTTTCTAAGTTCTCTTTACTCACTGGTTCGCCGCAAGATTCGTGTCGAATTGTCATAGCTCTTTCGGAAATTTCAGCGCAGCTCGGACAAGAGGATTGTAGAGCTTGCAGCTTCATATCGTATGACTCAGAAGCGTTCGCCTTGAACCCCACAGATAGAATCATAATTGCTGTTAGGTATACTGTTGAACCAAATTTCGTCATTGCGCGATCCTTTAGTTAGTAAACTTGGCTTTTAATTGCTGTGCAGACCACCCGCCATGAGCACGTTCAGCTCCTATAAACACGGTTGGTGTACCAGTCACTTGTAATTGTGCACCCAAGCCTCTGACCTTCTCAATCTGCTTTCTAGCTGTTTCCATGTGCGGTTGAAGCTTGTCTTTGTCGATACCGTAGTTTACTAAGATTTGGTCAATACCTTCACGAGTTAGTTTGCTGCCCATAAATGCATGGTGAATGTCTCCATACACTTCCGGCTTGTAGTAGAATACAGCCGTTGCCACCATCGCGGAATATGCAGATGTTGGCTGATTGGTGAAGATAGGATATTCCTTCACGATCACCTTGGCTTCAGGATCAATAGCAACAAATTCTTTTAGCGTTGGAGCCAAACGCTTACAGTACCCACAGTTATAGTCAACAAACTCAACCACTACATGCTTACCATTTGGATTGCCAATAAATGGATCGTTCTTGTCGTTGTATAAAGCATCCATAGAGGTTTCAACCTTTTTAGCTTCTTGGGCTTTAGTTGCTTGCTCTTGCTCAAAGCGATACTTAGCAAGGGATTTCACTACGACATCAGGGTTGTCCATAATATAGTTTTTAACGTCTTCAGCAGCGAACGAGGAAGGAGCCTGAAGCATATTGGTTTCAACATTGATCATTGCATCGGACAGCTTTGTTATAACTTCACTTTTTTCTTGTAGCGAGTTGTACAAAGTTACATTCGAAATTATTAATGCTAGGCATACACCACCTAGTCCGAGGTTGATTTTCTTCTGTTCCATTAAATATTGCTCCTGATCGATTAGTGCTTGGTAGACAAAACTTGGGAATTGGTCATTGTAAAGTCAGCTTGATTATTGTGTGACTTAACATTGTTAAGCGGATCTGACTGTGCAGGTAGCTTGCATAAGCTGAGTAAGAAATCAGTCACATCGCCTTTTGATTCGTGAAGGGTTTTTATGTTTTCGAATTGCTCTTTGCCTGAACACTGATCGTTTGAAACTAGTTCAACGTTGTCATTCAACTCAAAAGCAATAGATAGCGGGATATTTAGTTCGTTAGAATACTTTAGGATTTCGCCAATTTGATTGTTCAAATCATTGAATTTGTTATTTTTATCTAGTGTTGTCATTTAGGACTGCCCCCTTGTTTCTCTCTAATATCGAGTATATGAGGACAGTTAAAATTTCCTAAACGTGATTTATTCAAAAAGACTCATTTCACTGATAATTGGAGCTAGCTGCTCATCAAACGTGCTTAGGTAATGGTTGGTGCTGTTCAGGCTAGATTGACCTAAAAAGTCTCTTATTTTCTCGACAGTTACGCCCTTTTCAATCATTTTCTTAGCAAAGTATTTTCGCCACGAGTGAGTACCAAACGCATAGCCGAGCTTAAACTTTTCTTTTACTTTTGCGTGATGCCAGTTCGCACTTTGTACTGACATAGGGCGAGGAATGATAGTGCCATCGGGTTGCTTTAAGCTGCTTCTTGAATTGGCGAATAGAAGTTCGTCAGAACAACTTAGGTAGCGGCATTCTTCTACGATCTCTTTGATACCATCATTGATGTACACGCGCACAAGTGAGGCATTGTAAGCGGTGGCTCTATCCGTTCCTTCACGAGCAATCCTCATGTTGAAAGCTTTTTGTTGGCACAGATCGAAATGTTTTTTCCACTGACCAAATTCATCAAAGAAGTCCGAAAACTCTAGCCAAGAAGCATCACTGTATCGCAGTCCTGTAAGCGCACTCATTGAGGCGGTAAGACTTAGCAGTGGGCTGCGTTCATACAGTTCCTCAATAAGTGCTCTTGCTTCATCTGCACTCTTTGGCGGCTTCGTTGGCTCCTTTCGACGCTTTTTAGTGCCTTGCACCGTTAGCCCTAAATTGTCGCTGGATATATCAATTCTTTGATTAATACGCTTTGGTTGGCTCACCTTGCTACCCCTTCGCACACAAGTTTCAAAGTTTTAGTGAAACATTAAGTATGACATCGTCTAATTGCTCATCTAGAATAATAAGATATTAACCTATGAAACGCACATCCAAAATGACTGACCAAATAGAGAATGACCTACTTGATTCGAAGAAACAGGATCAAAAAAGTGACGCCGTCACCATACGAAAGCAGAGAAGTAAATTGTGGAGTGCGTTTTATGAAGATGAAAAGCAGTTTTATGCTTGGCTGTGTAAGAACGCAATAACTCTGCTCGATATCAACGCAAGTTCAGATATGTACGATGTTGAAGGTCAACCCGTTCCTTTTGGATATTCAATGCAGATTATGAAGGTTGGCATTCGTTACCGTCCACCGAGATTTATCAGAAAAATAATAACGTTTAGGGCGCTTGAGCTATTTGACGAATGCAAAGAGAGGCACAACGTTCTAACGGAACTTTATGATAAAGCGGTGTCTTTCATGAATGAGGATAGCAAAAAGCCACGATACCCTAATCGTTTCCCTGTGTTCTATGAGCGTGTGGCGCAAATAAACCACAGCCAAGACGATGCGTATAGTGCCAGGATTCTACCCGATGAAGGGCAATTTACCTTGTACTCTGGCAGTGTGGATGCGGAGTTGAATGAAGATGTCCATTCTGCATTTAAAGCTCATGGGTTTAATTCGGTTGAAACGACCTATGACAAATTTGGGGAACTAATGATTATTCGTGTTGCTATTGATGAGTTACGGCAGTATTTAGAGTGTTCCGATGATAGTCGCGTTCATGTAAGACATTTTACCGGCTCACAGTACACTTGCCGAATTAGCTTTGATAGCGGCGAAAGCAAGGCGGTCCGGTCTAAATTTGGTTTAATCGTGGTTCATCCTGATGATTGTCCTTCAATATATGCTACGCCGCCGAGAAAGAAACGGGCTGATAAACTTGAGTTGACCGCGAGACAGGTTGAGATGCCGGTTGATTTGGGGTTTCGAGTGTTCGTTACGGAGGGTTAGGTGCACTAATAAAAAAGGCGGGATTAGGGAATCTTATCAGATTGATGCCTGAGACAGCTCAAGGCACCATCGGGATTAGAGCCATCACAGATTAATACACAGGTGTTTTTATGAGGGATTTGGTCATTTCGAATGATATTTCTTCCATTGGAAGAAGGTCAGTTAGTGCCAACTCTTGTACATCCATCACCCTAACCCGTTTTATGTCCTTTATTCGGCGTTCGATTGTCCTAATATCAGCCTTGATATCAGCGACAGCATCATAGTTTTCAAGAAGCTTTGCTAATTCATAATCACACGTTCTCGTGGCGTGGTCGAAATGTAACAAAGCACACTCACATTGGCTTCTTTGCAGAAGTTCTATTTGAACGCATTTAATAGCGGCAGTCTTATTCGAGCAAAGAATCAGAACATACCCTTCGGCACCAAACCTCTCTAAATCGAGTGGTTGGCATGTTACAAGAACGCCAGATTGACCAAGGTTTTCGACGCAGATAGCAGCGTAGTTATAATGATTGTCCGGCATTATCCCTGTCATGCTGTTTTTCCGTTGTTTATGTATCTGATTCGACTGTATCTTACGTTCAACTATTTCCTAAATACACTTAACAAAGTTTAGCTATTTCACCTGTAGGGCAGGTTCAGCGTGTAAACAAATACCTTGTTCTCCCCTGACTTCTGCGAAGTACATCGATCTGATTTATGTCTATCTGGAAGGGTTCAGCTTTCTTACCGCTGACCAAAGAGAGGTACTTGATCTTGAATATGACCTGAATGCAGAACGCATGTAGAGCTGTAGAGCTGATGTCTTCTACCGTTAACTCAACATGTCCAAGAGGTTCATCTAGCTCAATGTTTTGGTAAAACACTTGCTCTAGCTTTTCCATGATGACCCCTGCCGAACCGCAGCATGGTTCGTATATTTTCAGGTTGCCAGGTTTAGAGAATGAAGCGTCTTTATGTGGTTTATCCTGGTCGCTTTGAAGTAATCTAGATATGAGATAACCGACTTCAGGAGGCGTAGGATAGTAGCCTTGGTGTTTCGCATCTCCTTTGCAGAATTCTGAAAGAATGAACGCCAGCGGATCACTTACACCACTGTACATAAGGTTAGCGAGGATGTGACTAAGTGGTTTTGCTACCTCAATAAACTCATCCTCTTGCACTTCGCGTTCCGTAGGTTGATACAGTCCAGTGCATTCATACGCCCACTGTGCCACAAACAATTGTACCGCCTTGCTCACATCATAACGGTAGCGCCACTTTTCAATTAAATCGAAAGCCTTCTTATATTCCGACTGGATCTTCATGCTAATGTCCATTTGTATGTAATAAGCTAATAACTTATTACATACAAATGATTTCCAAAGATCTTTGAGAGGAATATGGAGTTACACTCTTAGCGTACAATATTTTCCGAATCGTCGAGTGACCCCAATAAGTGCCATACTCGTTTCCCCTAAACTCCCATTGTGCTTATGGTATGCTAAACAACACGGTAAAAATCCGTGATGTGTGTTTTTTCTCGATACAAGGAAAATGCACATGCATAAATCAAATGCAAGCCAGCAATAGAGGGAAAATCGAAGCTATGGCTAAAAATACAATGATTGAGCAGCTTTGTACGGCTGGAAAAGTTTTAATTAGTTTGATGGCAGTTCGTGAGCCAATTGATAGCCGATTTCATATTGTTGTCACCACTGGCGTAAATGGCATCACAATAACGCTAAATGAAAATGAGTTTGAACTAACCAATCAACGCATTGAGTTTTTAAATGGCAGTGGGAACATCGCGCTAACAGAAAGCGAGTTTGAGACAGTTAGCGGCTGGTTTAACGCATACAACACTAAGTAACGGAAATTACGGGGAAATGAGCATGGCATTTAGAGAAGAAGTTGAAGTGTTGCTATTAACTGAATCTCATGTAGTTGAGCACATTAAAGGCGTTGAACTTGAGATTGTCAGCGACAAGCTTATATCTCACACAGAGACAGAGTTTAAAAATTTGCACACGCATAAACTTGAACTGTCTTTCGATGCAGCAGAGGCGCTTTACATCAAACTTGGTCAACGACTAAAAACAGCACAAGAAATGGTCGAAGACCATTCGGCAATCATCACCGAGTAATGAGGGAGTTTGGATGATTTGGAAAGCATGGCTGCAACTCGCAACAATAGGTCTGATGCTCTAGCACAACGCAAAAAATTCGCGGCATCATTGACGAAGCGGCAGAAATATCCAATGACGAACTAGCAGACGCAGCCGATGGATTGATTCAGACCTCGATAGATATGTCTAAATACCAGCCAGGGGAGTTTCCTGTAGTGCCTCTTTAAGCTGACCAAGAAAGCAATCAGGGTGTTCAAATTGGACACCCTGTTAGGGGGTTTGTGCCCATTTCAGCGAAAAGTTCAATGTAAGCTGCTAGCCCTTTATTTATAAGGGCTAGCAGATATAGCTTGTTTTTAAATACTTCTCTTAAGCCACCAGTTCGATCATGCTATCCTCTCTCCAAGGCTCTAAGTTCTCAAGCAGTTTCTCTAGAACAATATTTTCTTTCTGAATACTAAAGGTGTAATTACCAGCAAGTTGGATATGACGCCATGCGACTGGAGATAAACCCGCTATCAGATTCACCACGTCCTGATTACCTTCTTGCTCAAACTTCTCAATCAGATTGGATAGTAAGGCCGAGTTATAATAAATGATGCAGTCAGAACAAGCCCCAGAACTGATTAACGCAATCAACGCTCATGGTCTATTCATCGCTGAGATGAAAGAGTGGAATGCTAAATCGAATCAAGCTCATATTTTAGTCCATCCTGCTTAAATCTTTTCATTCTAAACCAAGTGGTCGCTCGCCTGATTTTCAGGAGCACTATCGATAGAATAAAGGCCCTCATTCTGTTGTGATATCACAACCTTTACTGTTTTCCTGAATTGATACTATTGAGCAAGTCTCGAAAGACAAAGATTGAAACTAACATTTGCCCCAAGACGTGTTTAGAGCGCATGAAACCAACATGAGATTTATTTGTGCAGCAAGCTGCTGCACAATTAGGAAATCGCCTGCTTCATCGAATGTCCAACAGGCTGTTGGACAAACTCCAACCCCAATTTTGCAACAGCCTGTTGCAAAAATCACTATGAAGCACTTCTGCCCCTAAATGTGTTTAGAACACAGTAAAACTTCATAAAAATAATATGGTCAACAGACTGTTGACTATATTCCACTGCCCAATAGCGTTTAAGACAATATATACTGAAGCCTTTTTAAAAGTGTTAAATAGGAAGTTTGCTTCATGCGCAAATCAGATAAGAAGGTCGATAATCTAATTAGAGACGTGTTAACCGAAGTCTGTGAAGATACGTTAAAAGGCTACGATGGTTTTCTTTGGGTGACTCATACGGTCAAATTCTCTTCTTTTCCACAAAGCTTAGAAATAGTCTGCGTATTCGAAACGAATCAAGATAGAGCAAACTTTTTAGTTGGAGAAGGCCGCCAGCATGTCTCAACAACTATCCAAAAGGCGTTTAATAAGGTAGGGGTGCAACTAAAGAACGTAGATAAAAAAATCAGTTACGATACACAGCAAAGGCGTAAGTGCAGCCATTAATGAAAGTGAATTAGGGTTGTAGTGGGTATCTAAGGCTTTATTTTGCGAGTTTTGATATAAAGCCTGAAGGCTAAGCCTACGTTCTTAGTTAGGAGACTAATACATGCCCACTTAAGTCCAGGGCTATGCCTGAGCTTCCTTTGACAAACTCACCTTTGTCCCATTATCAGCCTCGTCAAAAATGTTGCGTTCATGGGCTAGCTGAATTTGCCCAACTACAGATTACGTGATGCCAACAAATCATTTGGCCTTAATCATCATCAATAGCAACAACCCACTCTAAGGAAGAATGCGTCAATTATATACGACACAATCTAATTTTAGTTTGATCCGAGAAGAAGTTGATTCGCGCAGCAAAGAATTCTGAAGCTGTGATTTCTTGGCTAACTGTCCAGTCTGATTGATGCGGATCACTTGGTTATAATTGGAATAGTTGGGCTGCCCAACCTATTTCAATAGGCCTACTATAATAGCGAATTTGTTGAGTATAGCGATTCAACAAAGCCATTCAAAGGCGAGCTTGACGATTTCTTCGATCAATAAGCTATTGGGGGTTGTAATGTATGACACCGTAAATGTCAGTGGCTGTGGTGTCCAATTCGTCTCGATGATTGATAGTCGCCCCTCTTTAAGCTGCTCTTTGATCACTTCTTTAGGGAGGGTTGCGACCCCGACGCCACTCTCTGCCAGCCTTACACTCGCAGATAATGAGCTTGCCGAATAGAAGCGGACGGGATGGACTTTTTGGGCTGTGAAGTGACGGTCTATTTCGTGGAACGGGACTGTATTTCTGGCATAGGTGATAATCGGCCAGCGGGTAAAGGTATGTGTTTCTGCCGGTCCATTTAAACCAAGTGAGGGGCTCGCAACCCAATAGAGAGGATACTCACATATTACTTTATTGATCACTGACGGCTCAGAAATGGGGCCAAGGAGAATGGCGATATCAATATTATGCGCCATCAGTTCTTTGCTTAAGTTCACTGTTGCATCAACAATCAACTCAATTTCAACATCAGGGTATTTTTCATTAAGACTTGTTAGAAATTCAGGTAGCCAAGTGTGTATCAGTGTTTCTGATACACCAATGCGGAGTAATCCAGAGAGGGCGCTGGCTGCGTCGGCTTTATAACAAAGTTGCGCTGTACTATTGAGGATATTTTCCGCCAAAGGGAGTAACTCTCGTCCCTTTGCCGTCAATGTGACGCCGCCTTTTTCTCGATTAAACAGCGTTGTATTAAGTGTGTGCTCTAGGTTGGTAATACGGGTTGAAATGGCGGGCTGGGTTGTACATAAATGCTCAGCAGCTTGGCGAAAGCTACCTAAGTTGGCAATCCAGACAAAAGTTTCAAGCTGCTTTAAGTTTAACATCCCAGACACTTCTCTTATTCCTTTAAGGTATCAGCAGTCATGAATTTATGACTATATAAATTATTTTTATCAATATACGCAAAAAATCACAAATAGACATTATCTAAATAAGCAGTATTGTTATTTGGCGTTAACATATTAATTACCAATGGATGACATTATGACAGCGTCAGTATCACAACTTCCTCTTCCTGCATTACGTCAACGTATTCGTGAAAATGCATTCACCGATTCGACCAGTGGTTTAGCAAAGGGGTATTTGCAAGCCAATCTTGTGATATTGCCGGCTGAGTGGGCGAATGATTTTTTGCTATTTTGCCAGCGTAATCCAGTTGCTTGTCCATTGATAGGAATGACCGAACCCGGTGCTAAAAATTTGGCTGAGATTGGCCTCGATATCGATATTAGTAGTGATGTGCCTGAATACCATGTGTTCTACGATGGTCAGTTTGAACTTGCGACACCGGATTTAACTCAGCATTGGCGTGATGATTTGGTCACTTTCGTTTTGGGCTGCTCGTTCTCTTTTGAAGAAGCGATGCTTCAGGCTGGCCTGAGTGTTCGTAACATTGACCAGCAATGTAATGTCTCTATGTACGATACTAATATTGCCTGTCAGCCCGCAGGGCGATTTCATGGAAACATGGTGGTCTCGATGCGCCCGTTCACACCTGCTGATGCTATTCGTGCAATACAGGTGACCACTCGTTTCCCTAAAGCCCACGGTGCCCCGGTTCATTTTGGTACGCCAGATGCTATTGGCATTGAAGACATTAATATTCCAAATTATGGTGACCCGGTAACGATAAACCCGCAGGAAGTACCCGTATTTTGGGCTTGTGGTGTTACTCCGCAAAACGTAATGCGCAACAGCAAGCCACCTCTGTGTATTACTCATGCTCCAGGCAAGATGTTGATCACCGATCGGTTAAATAACGAATTTGCATTCCTGTAAGGCGAAACCAAGGAGAACGTCATGAAAATTAACTGTGATATGGGTGAGAGCTTTGGTCTTTGGCGGTTAGGTTGCGATGAGCAAGTGATGCCTTTTTTAGATATGGCTAATATCGCCTGTGGTATGCATGCGTCAGATCCTGTGGTGATGAAGAAAACAGTGCAGCTAGCAAAGCAGCATGGTGTGATTATTGGCGCTCATCCGGGGTATCCAGATCTGCAAGGCTTTGGCCGTCGTTTTATCGCTATGGAAAAAGACGAGCTGGCCGCGTTTTTTATTTATCAGCTGGGTGCGCTACAGGCTATTTGCCAGAGTGAATCGGTGGTGCTTAGTTATGTTAAACCTCATGGCGCACTGTATAACGCGATGATGAAAGATGATGACGTTTTTCTCGCGCTGCTCTCTGCCCTTAATCAGTACAATTCTGATCTTCCGTTGGTTGTTATGGCTGTTCCGGATTACCGGAGGTATCAAGATTTAGCTGCAACTTACGGTATTCAGCTTTGGTTTGAAGCGTTTGTCGATAGAGCCTATGACGACAGCGGACGTCTTACCCCGCGCTCTGTTTCAGGCTCAAGCCTTACGACGATTGAGCAAATTGAGCAGCAGGCTTTAATGCTAATTGAAGAGCAAGCGGTGATCTCGCTGTCGGGACAGAAAATTGCCATTCATGCCGATACCTTATGCATTCATGGTGATGGGGCATTATCGTTGCCAACGGCGCAAGTTCTGAGTGCGAGGTTAAATCGCCAATGAAGATCTCTGCAGTAAATGAAAACACGTTGATGGTGTATTTTTCGGATTCGGTCAGTCCTGAAACGGCTGAGCAGATCGCGGCAGCAATTCCTGTCATCCGTGAGCAGTTAGGATTGTATGTGGTTGATATCGTACCTTCATATACCTCGATATTAATTAGCTTTGACTTGATCACCATCGGAATTCGCGAATTTAACCTGCGCTTACAGAAGGTTCTGATTGAATGTAGCCGTGCTTCGCTATCTGCGAATCAGGTAAGGTGTATTGAACTACCTGTTTATTATGGGCCTGAAGTTGCGCTGGATGCGCAAGAGATCTGCCGTCATACCGGCTTGTCATTTGATGACGTCGTTAATATCCATGTATCTGCTACATACCGCGTTTACGCGATTGGTTTTGCGCCGGGCTTTGCGTATTTAGGTAATACGGATAAACGGATAGAAATTCCCCGCAAACAAACGCCTCGTTTGAAAGTGCCAGCCGGAAGCTTGGCTATCGCAGATCGGCAAACGGCTATTTACCCGAAGCAGTCTCCGGGGGGGTGGCAAATTATTGGTCGAACCCCCATTAGTTTGATTGATTACCAACGTGAGAATCTAACGGTGTTTGAAATGGGGGCACAAGTTTCATTTACGCCTATTGATAGGGCGACGTTCCTAGACATGGGTGGGGTGCTGCTGCCAGAAGAAATTGCGATGGATGGGGAGGTGGCATGACGCTACGAATTTTAACTGCTGGCCCGTTGAGCCTACTGCAAGACCTTGGTCGATTTGGTCATCAGGCTATCGGGGTGAGTACTGGTGGGCCAATGGATGAACATGCGTTCTTATGGAGTAATCGCCTGTTAGGTAACGACCGTAATGCGGCACAAATTGAGATTGCGATGGGGCAGTTTAGCTGTGAATTCTATGCCGAAACCACAATTGCTTTAACGGGCGCGGATATGGCGGCCACATTGAATGGCCAGCCTATTGCATTCTGGCAGTCTTATCCGGTTCGTCAAGGCGACCAATTAGCACTGCGAGGAGCTCGTTCTGGGATGCGGGCATACCTTGCTGTTCAAGGTGGGTTCAAGGTGCCTACACCACTCAATAGCTGTGCGACTGTCATTCGGGATGAGCTAGGCGGCCTTCAAGGAGTAGGTGAAAAGCTGAATGCCAAGGACTATATCCGGTACTCGGTGAGTCAACCAATGGCGACCAAGCAAGTACTGCCCCAGTTTATTCCGCAATATAGCCAACAAGTGACACTGGAAGTGATCCCCGGTTATCAGTATGACCTATTTACACCAGAGCAACGCCAGCGATTTTTCAATGCGAGTTATACCCTAACACCACAAATGGATAGGATGGGGTGTCGATTATCTGGTGAAGCCATCGAATGCCAAAAGCGTAACCTGATCTCGGAAGGGATCGCCCTTGGCGCGATCCAGATCCCTGCAGATGGGCAGCCGATTGTCTTACTACGAGACAGGCAAACCATTGGCGGTTACCCGAAAATTGGTTGTGTTACAGCTAAAGGGCTGAGCCAACTTGCACAATGCCAACCGGGTGCTGAAATTCGGTTTGTTGAAAAAAACCTCTATGAAGCAGAGGCGGAACATTCGATTCAACAGCAGTTTTTTCACGGCTATGTCGGGAAAAAATGGAGACAAGAACAAACTCTAGTCGGGTGATGTTCATCAAATTATGGAAGAAGCAGCATTCGGATAGGCGCTGCAGAGTAACAATTACAGGAGTAATACATGTCTACAGACAAAGTGATACAGCAACCGGCGAGCGACTCGATCTCAAAGCCGTCAGCTAAAGGGGGCTTTAACTGGTCATTGATCATGGGCGCTGCTTTTTTGATGGCGACCTCTGCAGTTGGTCCAGGATTCCTTACTCAAACCACCGTCTTTACTCAAACACTTGGCGCCAGTTTTGCTTTTGTTATTTTGGTGTCGATCTTTCTTGATATCGGTGCTCAACTAAACATATGGCGGGTAATTGTAGTCTCGAAAAAACGTGCTCAAGACATTGCAAATGATCTGTTACCTGGTTTAGGTTTTGCCATTGCAGGTACTGTTGCGTTGGGGGGACTGGCATTTAATATCGGTAACTTAGGCGGTGCTGGTATGGGAATGAACGTCTTATTTCCAGGGATCACGCCAGTAGCAGGCGCAGCGATTAGTGCGGTGATTGCGATCAGTATCTTTTTATTAAAAGATGCCTCGAAAGAGATGGACCGATTTACCATCGTGATGGGCGCTTCACTGATAGTGATGACGTTATACGTTTTGTTTTCGACCTCACCACCTGTTGGTGAGGCGCTGTATCGTTCTGTTTGGCCTGAGAAGCTCAATGTGTTGGCTATTGTTACTTTGGTTGGTGGTACCGTTGGTGGTTACATCACATTTGCGGGCGCACACCGATTGATCGATGCGGGTGTGACAGGGCAAGAAGCGTTGCCACAGGTTAACCGTGGCTCAATCTCTGCAATAAGCTTGGCATCTGTCGTTCGGGTGGTATTGTTCCTTGCTGCACTTGGGGTCATAAGTACAGGTGTGATCCTTGACCCTGAAAACCCACCAGCATCAATGTTTCAGCATGCAGCAGGCAACATTGGCTACAAATTGTTTGGTTTAGTACTTTGGACTGCTGCTATAACCTCGGTGATCGGTGCGGCATATACCTCTGTATCATTTTTGAAAACACTTCACCCTTTTATTGCTCGCAACACTCGAGGTTTCATTATTGCCTTTATATTAGCGTCGAGCCTTATTTTTTGCTTTATTGGTAAGCCAGTTACTTTATTGATTGTAGCGGGTGCATTGAATGGTTTTATTCTACCCGTCACATTAAGCATTATGCTGATTGCTGCCCGTAAATCTGCCATTGTCGGAGACTATAGACACCCGGTATGGATGTCGGTGTTTGGTTGGTTGATTACCATCATGATGGCAGCAATGAGTCTGTATACACTGTTTATTATGATCTTTGGTTAAGCCTAAACACCGTTAGTAAAAGCCCCACAATGCTTAATACAGGGTGGGGCTTTTTGGGGAACGCAAACTGATCTGCACTTATCAATATAGGACACCAAATTAACGACTTTCCATAATCTTTAGTTATCCATGAATTGCTAATTTAGGAAAGCCACTGACACGTTTTTGTCCAAAGGTGTGCTGACGGGGTATGTAACACGAAATTGCCCCAAAGTTTGTTTCGTCAAAAAGAACAGGATTGTTACTGGTTGAATTTTGACCAAGTATAACTAATCTGACATCCACGATTCACAAAGTACGAAAAATGGGCATCATTGTGCTGTTCTTGTTTCAAGCGCACTCGCTGACTTTTGCCCTGTAAATCAAGTTCAAAGTGTCACAAACTTTCAAAACGATTTTGGGCCATTTAGGTATAGATTTCTTATTAAAACCGTTGCTAACGCTTTCTAGGTAACAGGAAGCCTGATTTTTGATAGCTAACTTACGGATTTACCATAGTAGGAATAATAAACACCCGTTTTTGAGAGGTTCAACATTATTTTTAGGAATGTGGTGGTAGGATGTGTGAAATTGTTTGTATAAGTAATGGAATAAAAATAAAAAAACTAAACATCATGAATTATTAATTCACCGATCTATTTGTTTTTGTCAACATATTCATTTGTTTAATTAATCGATTTATGGAAAGTAATCCTAATGAATAAAATAATCCTTTCAGCTATTGCGGCAACTGTGCTTTCTGGTTGTTCTACAATTGTTAGTAAGTCAGATTATCCGGTCACAATTCACAGTAACCCTGAGGGTGCTACATTTTCTATACCGAATCAACTTGAAGATGCAGGCTTGAGAACCTGAAAATTATCATTAATTCGAGATGCCAAAGAGCCTGCGATCTCTGGAAGAGTCACAGTAAAAAATTGGTCTATTGCCGCCTTGAAGTCCCGTTTACTTTTGAAGTAAACGTTGTTCCTCGACTTCTCATTCATTACTTTCCAAAGCCGCTCTATTGGATTGAGGTTTGGGCTGTAAGGTGGAAGATAATGCAGCTCGATATTAAGGACAAATGCCGCATCTCTGACCAAGTCACTACGGTGATATCCCGCACCCATATCAATGATTTTCTGGTGCGTACCGGGTTGAGAAGCGGTGTAAGTGAACTGCAGTTGCCATGTTTTACGGCAGTGAGAGCAGAGATAGCGCTGATGTCCGGCAGTGCTTTTGCCGTTACGCACCACCCCGTCAGTAGCTGAACGGGAGGGACAGCTGATAGAAACAGAAGCCACTGGAGCACCTCAAAAACACCATCATACACTAAATCAGTAAGTTGGCAGCATCACCGGTTTGCTATCCAGGGACATTACTGGCGGGAAGTCAGTATTGAACAACTGGTCGCCGATGATATTGCCATGTAAAAAAAGCCGGGAATTCCCGGCTTTTTAACGTCACTTAATTATAAACTAATTCCCACGTTGCCCAGCTGGTAATCGGCCCGCTGGTGGCGCTTTTCGGCGTTGGCGAAACATAGCCAACGTAATAGGTGAACAGGCCGCCGCTGACCGCGCTTTCCTGCAAACGCACCTGATTTTGCTGCGGGTCCGCCGGGACAATTTTATTACTCTTATCCAGAGTATTATTATCGTTAGTCGATAGCGCCAGATAAATATTCTGCGCTCCATCCGGCAAGGTATTAGCCAGATACCCGGCGTTTTCGTTACCGACCGCCGTCAGTAAAAAACCATCGACCCAGCGCACGCTGACCCGACGCACCTCATCCTGCGAGGCTGCCCCACCATCATGGCGCAGCTGGCAGTTTGACAGTGCCAGGGTAAACGGCTGCGGTTTCATAAACGCCCCGGCACCGCGATCGTGGACTTCCGCCAGGCTGACCGGCGTCAGCCAGACATTACCGCTGCCGGCATGCTGGCCGCCGTTTAGCGCGACGCTACAGGAAATATCCGTCACCCGCCCGGCAAAATCGACCCGTCCGCGATCGTAATTGGTCTCAAAACCCCACGCCGAGGGGGCGGCGAGGCTGCCGCAAAATAGCAGCCACGCGATAGTGTTTTTCGGCAATCCCTTCATTCCCCCTCCCGTATTAATCGTACGTCAGGTTAAAGATCATATGCGACTCCACCTCGCCGGTGCTGGTCGTCGGGCCATACTGATAAAAACGCGCGTGCAGCGGTATGGTGATGTAGCGGGTCTCCTGATTATTCAAGCGGCCGACGGTGTATTTCTTATTAAACTGCAGCGGGGAGCCATCCTTCAGCACCTGGATGCCAATGCCTTTCGCCATCCCGCTGCCGGCTTTTTCATTCAGCAAGGCGCCCATGGTAGCGGTAGTGCTGGTGGCCAGGGTACCGGAGAACGAGGTGCTAATGTTGGCATATCCCGTTTCACTCAGGCCGCCGCTGCACTGCAGGTCGATATTAAAATCCTTCCCGCCGGCGGTGGTGCCGACCCCTTTCAGGTCGGTGCGCCGGATGGAACCCACATCGACATTCATATTTTTCCCGCTCAGCACCGAACAGGAGGGCGAGACCACGGTGATGGCGTTGGCGCTCAGATAGGTTTCGAGCATCGGGTTACCGCCGCTCTCCCAGTCGTAGGAGGTGTACTTACCCGCCGCCAGGGTGCCGCTGCCGGTGGTTGCCGCGGTTTTGATAATCTCCAGCGTAAAGCGCGACCCTTCGAGGGAATAAGATTTGGGGATGATATATACCCGGGACGAAAAGACGTCGGGATAGACGATATTTACCGTTGCGCCGTCGCGGCTGAAACGCATGCCGATTCCCGGCACGTTGGTGGAGTAGATTTTATTTCCAAGGTCCGTGGCCCCTGGCGACACGATCTTCGCCGCAAAGCGGTTGGTGCCGTAAGTACAGCGATAGCTTGCCCCGCCGGGAGCGCTTATCGTCCAGTTGCGGGTAAGGATCACCGAGCCCACCGGCAGATCCGGGGGCACCACCACCCTGCCCACCACCATGTCCAGCATCACCGTTGGCGATGAGAGACGCGTACAGTCGGCCCAGGACGAGGTGGTTCCCAGCGGCATTAAGACGATAAAAAGCGTTAGTAATTTCCTCAGCGACATACGCTATCCTTTGTTGTTTGCTGTCCCAGATCCACCGAACACTGCCCGCCGCTCCACTTCACAATCGCGCGTTTGGCGTTCGCATCGTTGATAAACATCATGCTGCCCTGGCCGACAACGCCGATCTCCTTGCCGTCGGGGGAGAAAATACTTGCCGCAAACGGCAACGGCTCGTGGTTCGCCTGGCGCGCCTGCAGGGTGAGGTTGTTCTGCACCTTAGTGCCGAACGCGACCTTAACCACGCTGCCTTCCCACGGCACAACCTGCGCCACGGTGCGATCGAAGGCCACGTCGTCATGGCTGCCTTTAGGGTCGATTTCCACGGCGTTAATCCGGTACGGGCGCAGATACGGCAGGATGGCGTAACCATTGCTGTCCACACGGGTGCCCGGCGATCCCGGAAGCATCGCGCCGGCCGCGTCTTTGGCTTCAATCAGGGCCATCGTCGAGCCGCTTTCCGGTGAGAGCACCACGCCGCCGCTGTGGGCGATCATCGTCCCGCTGGCGCCAATGCCGCTCTGACGATAGCCTTCGCCCTGGCTGTAGCTGCCGTTGAGGGTGGTCCATGGCGTACGGTAGCTACCGTTGAGCGCCACATCATGCTGACCGCCGGTGGCAGTGGTGGTCGACACGCCGTAGTTAAGGTTGTTTTCACTGTCCAGCGAACCGTTGATACCAATCTGCGAGCTGGCAAAGCGCGAGTTATTGAACGAGGTGTTCGACGTCAGGTTGGCGGTGCGGTTATCGCCAAACAACAGCGGGTAGCTGAAGTTGAGTGAAATACGATCGTCGCGACGATGACCGGAGCTGTCTGGCGTATAGACGCGCTGCGCGCTCGCCGACCAGGAGAGACGACCAAATGAATTGTTGTAGCTGACCTGATACTGCTTCTCGGTCCCGGAGCGGTTCCAGTAATCGGAGATACGGCCGCTGAGATAAAACCCGCCCCAGCCGTCCGGCAGGTTCTGGTTCACCGTGAAGGTCATGCCGTTTTTTTGCCGCCACAGGGTGTAGTTGCTGCGACTATTTTTTTCCTGATCGACGGCGTACAGCGCGTCGTTGAGGTTGTAATAACCTTTCGTCGAGTAGCGATACGCCGCCAACACGATGCTGGTCTGGGTATCGGTAAACATGCGGTTAAAGGTCGCGCGATAGCTCTGACCCGAGTCATCATGGGCATCGCTCTTCAACCGCGAATGGGTGACGTCAAAAGAGAGCGCGCCGATGCCGGTGTTCATCCCGGTCCCCACCAGGAAGGCCTGATAGTCGTCAAAACCGGTGACCCCGGTGTAGCCGGTCAACAGGTTGTTGATCCCGTGCTGCCAGGTCGCCTGATAGAGCATCGGCTTGTTGCGCAGCGCGCTGTCGTCCACTTTACCGGCGGAGAGCGCGTAGCGGGTCATGCCCGGGCGCAGCAGCTGAGCAACGGAGGCGTAAGGCACGCTAAACACTTCTACCGAGCCATCCGCTTCTTTCACCGAGACCTCAAGATCGCTGTCATAGCCGGAAGGATAGACATCCTGCAGGGTAAACGGTCCGGGCGGAACGGTGGTCTGATAGATAATATTGCTGCCCTGACGCACGGTGACGAGGGCGTTGCTCTGCGCCACGCCGCGAATTTCCGGAGCATACGAGCGCATGCCGTCCGGGAACATATTGTCATCGGTGGAAAGATTAACCCCGCGCAGACCGATGGTGTCGAAAAATTCACCATTGGTGAAAATCTGCCCGCCGCTGACGATGGAGTTGAGCTGTGGGATAGGGCGCTGGAGATAGGTCTGGTTGCTGTTCCAGTGCGCTTTACCCTGCTGCTGCTGCCAGTTCAGGTTGCCGATGTGCTTCAGCAGCCAGCCGTCCCACGACAGTCCGGCGTTGACGCCCAGATAGGCGCTGCTGTTATCCGACCCGCCCACCGAAGAGGTATGGCTGTTCCAGGCGTTCGCCATCCAGCCAAGATTGAGCGCGGTAATACCTTTGTCCCAGAACTCCGGGCTGACATAGTTTTTCAGGCGTTGATCTTCATAGATCTGCGGTACCGAAATGTTCAACCGCAGGGAGGACTGGACCAGGTTGTCTTTGACGTTTTCTTCGTTGCGCCAGGATTTGAGGCTACCGCAGTAGCCCTCCTGCTCGCTCAGCTGCGGATTGAGCTTTTCCGCCGCGATGCCATATTGGGCCAGCATCGCTTTGGTGTAGCAGACGCCCAGCCGACCATCTTTATCGCGCGCGATGCGTAAATCGTAGCGCCCTTTCCACTCGTCGTTGGTGTAGACGTCAAGGGAGTAAGTGCCTTCGGTAATCGCGCTGGTCGAAAAGCGCGACAGATCGACCTTTTCGCGACTGCCGACAATAAAGCCGTCGTTAAACTGATATACCGTTCCCGGGTTTTCCTGTCCGCTGGAAAATGGCGGAAAGCAGCACAGCGCGATGGCGATCGCGGTGCTTAATCTTCCCGGGCAGAATGACCTCTGCTTCATTAGCTTTTCCCTTATTTAACGGCCACTTTCACTGCGACATCGGCGCCATAGTCATTAATGTTGTTAACGGTCAGGGTTTCGCCGCGGTTGACGGCGGAGGAGAGCGCCACCGTCTGGCTGGACTGCGGCGCCAGCATCACTGTTTTGCTGTTCAGCGCTTTACCGCCGTCGCGGGAAATACGGCTGACGGTAATGTAGAACGGCGTCGGGTTGTTGATGGCGAGACTACTGCCGCTGGCGGTCAGGGTCAGCTTCTCGGCCGCCGCATCGCGGTTGCCCAGTCCGGCAGGACGATAAATAAATTTAAAGCGCGAACGGATCGCCAGCTGCAGCACGTTCTGGCCTTCATTTTTCTGATTGGCCACCACCGGCGGAATTTCCAGCAGATTCAGCCACCACAGCGTCTCTTTATCTTTCGCCAGACCGGCGCTGCTACCGAGCTTAATACGCAGCGTCTGGCCGCTCTTGGCGTCAACGCGCGAAATCGGCGGGGTGATAATAAACGGGGTGGTAATGGTATCCGGTGTGGCATCGGCATCGCCGTTATCCAGCCAGGCCTGCGCCAGCGCCGGACGGTCGGCGTTATTTGAAAGCTGTACCGTTATTTCTTTTTCATTTCCTGGATAAATAAAGCGGGTACCGTTAACAATAATATTGTTGGCATGGGCCGCAAAACTAAAAATGAAACAGAAAAAAAGGGCAATACGCTTCATGCTGACCTCAGAATAAAAATACAAGCGGCGGACATTGCCGCTTTATTATTGTTATTAACTGCCCCATCGCGGGGCAGTTTTATTTTCTGACGGAATTACTGGTAAGTAATTTCGTAAGTCGCGTAGCTGTTAACCACACCGGTGGTTACCGTGCTCGGCGCGCTGGTGGCGTAGCCTACGTAGTAGGTGAAACGCGCGCCATCAGCTACAGCGGAAGCGTCGCCTTTCGCTTTCGGCTGAGTGCTGTCACCCGGGATGATTTTGTTGGTCAGCGCGGTAGCGTTGTCAGTAGACAGCACCAGCTGGATGTTCTGAGCACCGGAAGCTTCGGTGTTCGTCAGGTAGCCCTGTTGTGTGCTGGTTGCGCCAGCCAGCAGGTTACCGCCGGTCCAGTTCACGCCCAGTTTGCTTACGTCATCCTGTATAGTGCCATCAGCAGCCTGGCAGTTAGAGACGTCAATGGTGAAAGATTTCGGTTTCAGGTAAGTATCCGGTGCTGCCGCTTTAACTTCAGTCAGGGTTACCGGAGACAGGTAAACGTTCGCATCGCTGCCCTGGCCGTTAACGGAAACAGTACAGGATACATCGGTAACTTTACCGAAGAAATTAACCTGGCCGCCGCCAACAGTGGTATCAGCTGCATGGGCAGCAGTCATGCCAAAAAACGCGGTTGCCATTGCTGCAGAGAGAAGAACCTTTTTCATTGTCATTTCCTTGTCAGAGTGAATTACAAAGCCGACAAGTATACATTTTTTCGGTGATGCTGCCAACTACTGATTTAGTGTATGATGGTGTTTTTGAGGTGCTCCAGTGGCTTCTGTTTCTATCAGCTGTCCCTCCCGTTCAGCTACTGACGGGGTGGTGCGTAACGGCAAAAGCACTGCCGGACATCAGCGCTATCTCTGCTCTCACTGCCGTAAAACATGGCAACTGCAGTTCACTTACACCGCTTCTCAACCCGGTACGCACCAGAAAATCATTGATATGGCCATGAATGGCGTTGGATGCCGGGCAACCGCCCGCATTATGGGCGTTGGCCTCAACACGATTTTCCGCCATTTAAAAAACTCAGGCCGCAGTCGGTAACCTCGCGCATACAGCCGGGCAGTGACGTCATCGTCTGCGCGGAAATGGACGAACAGTGGGGCTATGTCGGGGCTAAATCGCGCCAGCGCTGGCTGTTTTACGCGTATGACAGGCTCCGGAAGACGGTTGTTGCGCACGTATTCGGTGAACGCACTATGGCGACGCTGGGGCGTCTTATGAGCCTGCTGTCACCCTTTGACGTGGTGATATGGATGACGGATGGCTGGCCGCTGTATGAATCCCGCCTGAAGGGAAAGCTGCACGTAATCAGCAAGCGATATACGCAGCGAATTGAGCGGCATAACCTGAATCTGAGGCAGCACCTGGCACGGCTGGGACGGAAGTCGCTGTCGTTCTCAAAATCGGTGGAGCTGCATGACAAAGTCATCGGGCATTATCTGAACATAAAACACTATCAATAAGTTGGAGTCATTACCGGCTCTTGCTTGGCTCTATGATTTAGTTCTCACCAAGCTGACCCCGTAATACATATCATAAAAAGTAACAAAAAACGGTCTAAACATTCCTGTAGTGTGACCCTGGGTTGGCATAAAAAGGTTTGTTTGTCCAGTATTTCTAAACATAAGCACTGTAAAGTAATGCTAAACATGCCGTCAACTAATATCAGTGGCGCATGTGATGATAAATTACCGACTCAAACCCATTAGGACGCAAGCAAAGCTTTCTCAGGAGAAGCTGGGCGTTCTTGCGGGCCTAGACGAAACCACGGCCAGATCGCGTATATCTCAGTACGAAACCGGCACTTACAGACCTACCTTTGAAATGGTGTACTCAATTGCTGCCATCCTCGATGTACCAGAGTGCTACTTCTATATTGTTGATGATGATTTTGCCGAAGAGGTTTTGCAGCTTTACAGAAGTAAAAAACGCCAAAAATAAACCTTTCGACCAAAATCAATGGCCAAATGGAAAACCTCCATTTAGTAACAAGTCAGTAACAATAAACTCCCCTCTTTTCCGCATAGAAAACTGTACCTTTCACGGCTTATGTACCGCTTTTATGGCGAACCTTCTCGGCGTGGTGCCGATAAGGGGGCGTTACGTTAAATCGGACGCCCTTTTTGTGCGTAGGTGGTCGATTTACCATAACGGCACTTTGTGCGCATCAAGCCAAAGCCTAATCTTGAGGCAATCCTTTTAGCTAGCGCTATCTTAACCGAAGCGCTAGCTCTCCCAAACTCACTTTGCCATACAAAAAGTAATTTATGAATTGCTAATTTAAGTAGATGCTCTAGCTGATTTCTGTCCAAAAGCGTTTTCTTGATGCACTCCATTGACAATCAAGCCCGTATTGCCTCGTAGCGAAGTGTTATATAAGCGTTATCGTCGGTTGCTCTGTTTTAAGCAGGGTGTACTAAAATATGAGCCTGATGTATCTCTGCGTTCCACTCTTTCATTTCAGCAAGGAACAGGCCGTGATCGTTAATCGAATTAATTAGCTCCGGTGCGCGATCTAACTGGATAAGCATCGACAGTGGTGTTACTTGGTTGTGTTCTTGGTCAAAACCGTGCTCGACTTGCTCCTCTAACATGTAAAGAATACCAGGCTCCGCTTCGCCACCTTCTTCAAATAATCGTGACTCGATACCTTCTTCGTCATAAAGGTGTACGAGTAGGTTATAGAGCTTTTCAGCCCCGACGAGTTTCGTTTGATTCGATTGTGCGCAGAGTTGATGTAATCTCATTTCTAGGTTTCCGCCTTTTTTTCTCGCTACGCTGAGCATCAGTTTGATGTCTTTTTTGATATTCGATAAGGACTTATCGTTGAGCTTTGGCTTGAGGTATTTTATCAAAATTTCATTGCGCGTTGTGACTGGAACAAAACGGGGTGATCCTGATACTTTACACAACAAATGGAGCAAGGCGTGGGTAATAACGTCATGTAGATTGTGGTAGTAGTCAAAGTCTCGTTTGATTTGCATAGCCAAGATAATTTTGTGGTTTGATTGTTAGGATATGGGGACTCGTTGTTATTTATCAATCACAATACTGACTCAGGAAGAAATTTTCCTTATTTCTCGTTATTAATGAATTTCTAATATTCGATTTTCCGAAAATGATAATTGTCCAGAGACGTGCTAGAGCTGTAAGGTAATAGCTGTGCTTCCCACATAAAAAGTTCGCTACTTTAATGTGAAAATTAAGATCTTTCCCAACCAGCCCTCCTCCAAAGCCCTTATAAATAAAGGGCTAACGGCTTACATTGGACTTTTCGCTGAAATGGGCGCAAAACCCCTGTTATTATCCATTGCCCCGTTAATACTAAGATAAACTCAAACCAAAATGCCCAGTGTTGATAATCACTATCGCACAATTTATTAGTTAACTTTATCTAAGAACAAGTCAGGCACGAGTGCACGAGGAACCTTCACTTCTCCTACGCTTTGCCCATCAGCCAGTTTTACTTGTTCACTTTCATGCGTCAAAGCAAACAAAGCAAACTGGATGACAACTAAGGAAAATATGAAATGGCAAGCTACATATGAAAGAAGCGACTTACGCCTTGAAACAAAGGATTTGAACAAAATTACGTAGTTTATAACCATCAAATATATTGCGCATAAACAAAAAACCACGCCTATAAACGAGTACAAATACTTTACGACTGTTATCGTGGATGATTCATACAAATTCACCACACCCGCATAGAACAAAACACCGCAGTATAGAAAGTTTCGAATCCCATCAAAAACTTCTTTGACACTATCTTTATCATCGTACCACTTTGACACCTGATTACTCCCTAAAAGCTATTTCTTTTCACCTTTTGAGCTAGCAAGGTAACATTTTGGCTGCAGCCGGTCATATTGTTTCGCTCGAACGCTGGAAATTATGATTATGGACATTGTTCAACAGGAACAATGGTAACTGCCTTGTTTTCGGGTTGCTTTAAGCTAAACTGTCAAACACAGCAATCAGTTATTTACCTATTAATTATCAATAACTTATATCAAAACACACTTCAAAAACGTGAAAACCAAATCTGTAAAACTGTTTAGTATTTAAGATTTATTATAAATCTGAGGCTTTTCACGCGTAGTTAGTAAAATAACATAGAAAATATCACGTGTTACAGCGTCACATAACATTTAAACTAGCACGTTTGGTGACAGCGTAACTACATGCACGCTCATTATTTAAACGAAATGTATTGTATATGAGTATGAGTATCAATATCATCATAACGCTCCTTGGTTATTCACACTCATTGATATATCTGTCAGACAAATAGTTTCCAAACCATGTTTAAAAATATAAACACGCTAGTATTAAAGTTAATTATCTGCGGTTCTTTCATGCTTCCATCTGTGATGTTTATGTTCTATAAAGTTTCGTTTGGAACACTAACCATCTTATTTGTATGGTTATCTTTGATTGGATATTTTGGCTTTAAAGCATTTGAAAATCATATAATTAACAGAACACTAAAAAGTGTCCATGTGCAAGTAAACGCAATGAACCATACGATTAATGAGGCAATTATTTCTTCTTCTAAGAAGAATGAGAAAATAAATTTAGCTGATTCCTTATCTATAAAAGAATCACTATATTCTATTGCCTCAATCAGTCCCTTCAATAATAGCCCTTCCATGATTTACCATAGTGTAGAACCATTGTTATCGGTTACATTAAATGAATACGGTACTCTGGCAAATCATTACGGCATTAAGTTCGATTACGACTTCTCCGCAGACTCAAAGATTCGGGTAATAAAGCTATGCCCAAGCACTCTAAACAAGGTATTGAGTATTGTCCTTTCAAACGCCATTAGCGTGTCAGGAAAAGGAGATCGAATAAGAGTGATGACAAGACTATCTCAATCCCACTACTCAGTTATTGTTGTGGACGATAGTTCAGGGATAACCCCCAAAACGCTTACAAAGATAGAAAATAGAGAAACGCTATCTTGCGGAAGGAGAGTCGATATTCATAATCGAATCCATTATGGATTGGGACTGATATCTCTTAAAAGGCTGGCTAATGGAAGGGATATATCTATTCATTCAGACCTAGTAGACTCAAAGCACTGTGTAGTTATTAACATAAAGAGATGAATTTCAGCTATTGGAAAATCCAGATGCTCTAGTTTTTGAACTAATGAACGGAAATATAAATAAGAGCCTATCCCAAAAGGAATTATCGTATAATATAATGAATAACGATAATTTCTGAGGGCAACGTATGGCAGGCAACAAGTGGCAAATCAGTGATGAACTCTGGGAGAAAATGGCTCCTCTCATCCCGGAGCATAAAACTCACCATCCTCTGGGTACGCACCGCAAGCGGGTTGATAATCGCGCTGCAATGAACGCCATCTTCTTCGTACTCAGGACGGGTTGCCAGTGGAATGCGCTGAATGCCACCGGTATATGCTCGTCAAGCTCTGCTCATCGCCGATTTCAGGAGTGGCGGGATGCTGGCGTATTTGAACG
>NZ_JAWOUY010000026.1:0-66533 GCF_033339635.1 Vibrio sp. 2092
AGTTGGTTAGAATACCGGCCTGTCACGCCGGGGGTCGCGGGTTCGAGTCCCGTCCACTCCGCCACTTATATTAAGCCCCAGTCGAAAGACTGGGGCTTTTTTCGTTTTGGTTCCCCGACTTACCTTAAACCCACTTTCGTATTGAAACCTTGCATCGAGAGGCCGGCTTCCCTCTGGCGATGCTTTCTAAGCCCTGTTATGAGTGAAGTGGAACTCAGTTTTGTGTGGTTTCTACTGAACCGGGTCCTAGTATCGAGCGCTAGTTCTCAGCCCTTGTGCTTACTTACCAAAGCTTCCTTTATTATTACCTGGAAAATTTATTCACTAGGTTATGTTATTTTCGGGGGAGATTTCTCTGCTTTAGATGTTTTGATTTAGCCATAGGCGCTTATTAATATAAACTCAGCGCATTTAAAACTTTCCAAACATGGATTTTGTTTTGTCGACCTATTTAAGCCAGTGTCTTAAAGTATATTCGCTACTTCTTCCCTCTAACCCTCTCCAACCTTCAAAGCCACCACTACGTACGTATAACGTGAGCGGTATAGGTGCTTTCATAGCTGTGTTTGCTGAGTAAGCAGTTCACCTGGCACATTGACTGAGGAAAAGTCTTCTTTCTGTGGACCTTCGTGTAAGTCACGATAGTTTTAATAATTATCTGGTACTTTTTATTCTAAAGGTGTACGCTTCACATCGAATATTTTTTCGACAGTAAATCATGTTATATCTCTTGTTTAAAAGCTTTGTAAGAAGGCTGAACTCCGTGCAAAAAACGCGATGAAGTGTTGCCCGGAGTCTTAAATTAATCTTCATCAGGTGTTTTATGCGTGAGTAACTTCGCTGAAGTTATACGCAGGCGTCTGTACACCTGATAAAAGAGAAGAGATGGCCGGTGATATTTCATCATCGGCCTTTTTGTATCTGTTAAGCAGCTACAAAGCATTATCCAGTATTGAAATAAGGGCCGGTATTGATCACCGGCCCTTTTTATTTGGTTAAAAGCATGAGTATTTTACAAGTTAAAAATTTGTCTTATCAGATCGCTGATAAGAGTTTATATAACAACGCGACATTTCGAATTAACGTGGGAGAGAAAATAGGTATCACTGGAGCGAATGGCGTTGGAAAAAGCACCTTATTAAAACTGCTTATTGGTGAATTATCTGCAGATAAGGGCTGCATTGACTGGTTACCAAACCTTGAGGTGGGGTATTTAGAGCAACATTTTAAGATGGATAATGCGCTGACGGTTTATGAATGCTTAAAGAGTGCTTTTGAGAACTTATACGCTGCCGAGCAGAAGCTTTGGACTTTGTATCAGGCGATGACCGAGTCTCACTCTACATCTCTTTTAAGCCAAGTCGCTCGGCTACAGGCATATTTAGAAGATGAAGACTTCTATGCAATTAATACCAAAATTGAACGAGTTGCTGTAGGTCTTGGTATTTATCAATTTGGCTTAGATACACCGCTTGTCTCGCTAAGTGGCGGTCAAAGACACAAAGTCCTTTTAGGCAGGTTGTTACTTCGCAACCCCGATGTGTTAATTCTTGATGAGCCGACAAACTATCTTGATGCTCCGCACATTGAATGGCTAGTCACGTTTCTCAATGATTACATTGGCACAGTTTTACTGGTTTCTCATGATGTTGATTTCCTTAATCAAGTAGCGACCAGTATTTGTGATATTGATTATCAAACGGTTCGAAAATACAGCGGTACTTATGTCAAAGCAATGCAGCAAAAGCAGCACGACGGTGCTTTATTAGAAAAGCAATATAAGGCTCAGCAAAGTGAAATTCGAAAGCTAGAGCAATTTATTGCCAAAAATGGTGCAGGAGTTAACGCGAGTCTTGCTAAAGGGCGTAAGAAAAAACTGGATAAAATCGAACGTATTCAACTGAATAATGTAGAGAAAGTATCGACGTTTGACTTTGCTTACCAGCCCATTGAGCAACCGAATGTGGTTGAGGCAAAAGCGTTGATGATCGGTTATCAGCAGCCTCTGCTTCCAGTATTTGATATCACGTTAGCGCGCGGGGAAAAGTTGGTTGTTGCTGGCTTTAACGGCGTGGGTAAGTCGACCTTACTTAAAACCCTGATGGGGGAGATCGAGCCACTCTCTGGTGAGGTGGTATTGGCAAAAGGTGCAATGATTGGTTATTTTTCTCAAGATTTGTCTTGGCGCCATCCTCAGAACACGCCTGAACAGGAGCTGTGCTCTTGTGCGCCAACAATCTCAAGCAAAGAGTCACGCAAGCTATTAGCTCGCTTTGGGATCTCGGGGGATAAGACGCAGCGCCACTTAGATACATTGAGCGGTGGTGAGCAAACTCGGGTGAAACTGTGTTGTTTATCGGTTCAGAAATGCAATGTTTTGCTGTTGGACGAACCAACAACACATTTGGATAGCAGCAGTAAAAATGCGCTTAAAGAGGCTCTCCAGCGCTTTTCCGGTAGCGTGATTGTGGTATCTCATGAGAAGGCATTTTTGCAATCTTGGCCTGATAGAGTTTTAGATATTTCGTTGCTCACTTGTGCTGAATCGGAAACAGAACAGGAGGTGGAGCTATGATGCAGTCCATGGTCCTATTTCTCGTTGCTTTTCTTGTTGGTGTTGATGAGTTGATGCTTGGATCTATTCTTGAACCCATCGGAAATGATTTAAGTGTTCAACCGAGTCAGGTTACCTTATTTATTACGGCATATAGTTTAGCCATAGCAATTTGCGCTCCTTACTTGGGCCGTTTATCAGACCGAGTTGGGCGTATTCGTATCATGGTGCCTGCTTGCTTTGTATTTGGGGTTGCGTCTATTACGACGGGCATAGTTCATGATTTTGAACTTGCTATTGCAACTCGAGTGATCACTGGTATTGCAAGTGCAGGCATGTTGCCAATTGCATTCGCGTTAGCGGGAGACGCGAAGGGTAATAGAGCGATGCGTCAAATTGTGATGGTTCAGGCGGGATTAACGCTAGGTATGATAACTAGCCCTGCGATCGGAGCATTGTTGACCCAGCTTTTATCATGGCGTGCCGCTTTTATTATTTTGGGCGTTGCGGCTCTTCTTGTCAGTGCTATGAGCGTAGTGTTCATGAATGACCAGCATGATGAGTCCAAAATGTCAGATGCTCTGCCACCTATAACAGGTGTAATTCATGTTCCTGGCGCGTTGAGGGCGATTTTAGCGATGTGTTTAGGTCTAGGGGGAGGTATTGGTGTATTTAACCTGATAGGCCTTCATATTCGAGATACCAGCGAGTTGGCGCTCGGTTGGGTGGGCGCTATTTATGCTGCTCTAGGGATCGTGAGTGTGGTTGGAAATATGTGCGTGGGGAGAGCTTGCCGTTGGCTTGGTAGCTCTCGAGCCGTTATGCGAGTGGCTTTAATGGTGTGCATACCTTGCAGTGCATGGGTGTTCTCAAATGAGATGAGTACGGTTACCGCTTATCTTCCAGCTCTAGTGCTCTGGTCTCTTGCTGGAGGGGTTGGTTCTCCGGCATTACAAGCACATATCGCAAGCTTATCTGATGAATATCGAGGTGTGTTAATGTCTTTTGGAATGAGTATGATGCACTTTGGTGTCGCGATTTGGTCTGCCTTGGCGGGCTTCGCGTATTCTGTAGGCAATGAATGGGTCGCTTTCGTGGCTTTCCTATTGTTTGGCTCAGCAGTAGTTATCTTAAAGCCAGTTGGTAATACTGAACAAAGTGAGCGTTATTCGTAGTGTTTTAGTAGATAAAGAAAAGCCGTTACCTAAAAAGGTAACGGCTTGTTCCAAATACTTTTTGAAAAACGGTCTTAGTTCATGCCGTATTTCTTAAGTTTCTTGCGAAGAGTACCGCGGTTGATACCCATCATAGTTGCTGCGCGAGTTTGGTTACCGCGAGTGTACTGCATGATAGTATCTAATAGTGGCTGTTCAACTTCAGCTAGAACTAATTCGTATAGTTCTGTTACTTCCTGGCCGTTTAGTTGAGCAAGGTAGTTTTTAAGAGACGCTTTAACAGAGTCACGTAAAGGCTTCTGAGTAATCTGGTCTTGTGACGTTACTGTAGTTACTGTTAATGCTTCTGAAGTCAGATTTTGTTCGAACATATTCGGTCTAGCTCTTCTCTTAATTATGATGCAACGTTATCAAAATAACCTTCTAACGCCTCAATTTGCAGCGGAGCTGCGTCGATAGCGTTGAAGGTACGGCGAAACTCACTTGCCTGTTCATGCTCTTTCAGGTACCACCCAACGTGCTTGCGCGCGATACGTGGACCTAAGAACTCCCCATAAAATTCATGCAGAGCATTTACATGACCAAGCATAATGGTTTTCACTTCCTCAGTTGGAAGTTCCTCCATTGTGGTGCCGTTTTCCAAATAGTGATGGATTTCCTGGAAAATCCAAGGACGACCCTGGGCAGGGCGTCCAATCATTAAAGCGTCCGCACCGGTGTACTCCAGTACAAATTTGGCTTTCTCCGGGCTATCGATATCACCGTTCGCGATAACCGGAATTGAAATCGCCTCTTTTACCGCTTTAATGCTGTCATATTCGGCCTCACCTTTGTACATACATGCTTTCGTTCTGCCATGCAGAGCAAGGGCTTGTATGCCGCAGTTTTCGGCTAATTTAGCGATCTGGACACAGTTCTTGTTGTCTGTATCCCAGCCAGTTCGAGTCTTTAACGTTACAGGAACGTCCACTGCATTCACGACCGCTTTCAAAATCTCTTCGATAATGTTTGGGTATTGAAGCAGAGCAGAGCCCGCTAGCTTCTTATTCACTTTTTTTGCCGGGCAGCCCATGTTGATGTCGATGATTTGTGCACCGTTCTCAACACTGAATTGAGCTGCGTCCGCCATAAGCTGTGGATCGGAACCCGCAATCTGTACAGAGCGAATGCCCGATTCGCCCTCGTGTACCATGCGCTGTTTCGACTTTGACGTTCCCCATAGTTTTGGGTTAGCAGACATCATTTCACTGACGGCCATTCCCGCACCATAGCGAAGACACAACTCGCGAAACGGTCTATCCGTTACACCAGCCATAGGGGCTACGATTAGATTGTTCTTAAGTTGATAGTTTCCGATTTTCAAAACGTCATCACAGTTCTGTACCAGCAAGGGCGCGCATTTTACGCATTTTTTCACTGCGTGAAAAGACTAATATTTGAGCATTTACAAATTGTTTTTTTAAATTGTATGAATTTCAAACAATTAGCTCTGAAAACCTTGTCTAGCCTTGCTTACGACCAGAGATGCGACACCATTCACTTTGCTCAACAATCGGGTCAATGTGAAGCTCGTCACGGTAATAGTTCGCAACATCTTCAGCTTGAGTGTCTAATACGCCGGACATAGCGAGGTCGCCATTTGGCTTAACTAGTCCTTTGATGATAGGTGCAAGTTCACGTAAAGGTCCCGCAAGGATGTTGGCCACAACGATGTCAGCGACGAGACCTTCAGGTTGATTTTGCGGTAAGTAAACTTCTAGTTTGTCTGCAACGCCATTACGCTCAGCATTGTCTTTTGAAGCAAGCAGGGCTTGAGGATCAATGTCGATCCCTATCACTTTTTCAGCGCCCAGTTTGATCGCTGCGATCGCAAGAATACCTGAGCCACAACCGAAGTCGATAACGGTCTTACCGCTTAAGTCCATGCTTTCTAGCCACTCAAGACAAAGTGCTGTTGTAGGGTGAGTACCCGTACCGAATGCAAGGCCTGGATCCAACATAACATTAACAGCGTCAGGATCTGGAATATCGCGCCAGCTTGGACAAATCCATAAGCGTTCACCAAATTTCATTGGGTGGAAGTTTTCCATCCATTCGCGTTCCCAGTCTTTATCTTCAAGCTGTTCTACTTTGTAAGCAAAATTGTCAGCCAGCATGTTGCTCGCTTTAACTTGGTCGATGATGAAGTTAGTGTCTGCTTCTGCATCATACAGTGCCAGAATATCAGTATCGCCCCATAAGCGAGTTTCGCCAGGTAGAGGTTCGAATACAGGTGTATCCTGCGCGTCTAAGAATGTAACAGACAGCGCGCCAGTCTCTTCCATTAGCATATCGCCGATTTGCTCAGCGTTTTCATTGGTCGCGTTGAGTTTGATTTGAATCCAAGGCATTGGTTTTTGCTCTTAAAGTGAATGAAGTGGCGCAGAGTTTACCAGAACTCTACGATTTGTTTGAGTATATACCCAAATAAGCCGATTTATATGTTGAGCCCTTCGCGTACATATAAAACAAAAATGCCCACGGGAGTGGGCATTTTTTAAGACGTTTGCTTAGGCTTATTGTAAGCCAAGCTTCTTCTCTAGGTAGTGGATGTTTGCACCACCGTGTTGGAAGTTTTCGTCATTCATAATGGAGAATTGCAGTGGCACGTTAGTTTTGATGCCTTCGATGATCATCTCACCCAGTGCGTTTTTCATACGTGCAATCGCTACATCACGGTTCTCACCGTAAGTGATCAGTTTACCAATCATTGAATCGTAATGAGGTGGAACTGTGTAGCCTGTGTAGATATGAGATTCCCAACGTACACCCATACCGCCAGGAGCGTGGAAACGCTCGATCTTACCCGGAGATGGTAGGAAGCGCTCAGGGTCTTCTGCGTTGATACGACACTCAATCGCATGGCCACGGATCTTAATATCATCTTGAGTGAATGACAGAGGCTGACCCGCTGCAACACGAAGCTGTTCTTTGATTAGGTCGATGCCAGTAACCATCTCTGTTACTGGGTGCTCTACCTGAATACGAGTGTTCATTTCGATGAAGTAGAACTCACCGTTCTCGTATAGGAATTCAAACGTACCTGCGCCGCGGTAACCGATCTCGATACATGCACGAGTACAGCGTTCACCGATGTACTTACGCATTTCTTCGGTGATACCAGGTGCTGGAGCTTCTTCCACTACTTTTTGGTGACGGCGTTGCATTGAACAGTCACGCTCACCAAGGTGGATTGCGCCGCCTTGACCGTCAGCAATAACCTGAACTTCAACGTGACGAGGGTTTTCTAGGAATTTCTCCATGTAAACCATGTCATTGTTGAACGCCGCTTTTGCTTCAGCACGTGTCATTGCAATGGCTTGGATAAGGTCTTTCTCTGCGCGAACAACACGCATACCACGACCGCCGCCGCCACCAGAGGCTTTGATGATTACTGGGTAACCAATGCGCTTAGCAAATGCTTTGTTTTTCTCTTCGTCATTGTCTAGAGGGCCGTCAGAACCCGGTACACAAGGAACGCCTGCTTTCTTCATTGCATTGATAGCAGATACTTTATCGCCCATTAGGCGGATAGTGTCTGCCTTTGGACCAACGAAGATGAAACCACTGCGCTCAACTTGCTCTGCGAAGTCTGCGTTCTCAGACAGGAAGCCGTAACCTGGGTGGATAGCCACAGCACCAGTCACTTCTGCTGCAGAAATGATGCGTGGAATGTTTAGGTAGCTGTCGATACCACGAGCAGGGCCGATACATACGGTTTCGTCTGCGAGTAGTACGTGCTTAAGATCGCGGTCCGCTGTTGAGTGAACAGCGACGGTCTTAATACCTAATTCTTTACAAGCGCGAAGAATACGAAGTGCAATTTCACCTCGGTTCGCGATGACTACTTTGTCTAGCATAAGGCAAGCCCCGCTTATTCGATTACAACAAGAGGTTGGTCGAATTCAACTGGTTGGCCGTCTTCAGCTAGGATTGCTGTAACAACGCCAGATTTGTCCGCTTCGATTTGGTTCATCATTTTCATTGCTTCAACAATACACAGAGTATCGCCAGCATTTACTTTCTGACCCACTTCTACGAATGCTTTAGAGTCTGGGCTTGGAGAGCGGTAGAAAGTACCAACCATTGGAGAAAGAACTTGGTGACCTACAGGTGTTGCTGCTGGAGCTTCTGCTGCTGGCGCTTCCGCTACTGGTGCCGCTGCTACTGGAGCAGGTGCCGCCGCTGGAGCTGCTGCGTAGTGAATTGGTGCTTGAGGGGCTGCAGTGCCATGACGGCTGATGCGCACTGACTCTTCACCTTCAGAGATCTCTAGCTCAGCAATGCCAGACTCTTCAACTAACTCAATTAGCTTCTTGATTTTACGAATATCCATCTTTTCTTTCTCTTTTATCTTGTGATTAAGACAACCCTCGTAGGGTTGCAGAGTGTTAGGGTTACTTTGCCTGTAGCTTATTGATCGCTGCAGACAGAGCAAATTCATAACCTTGTGCGCCTAAACCGCAAATCACACCCTCTGCTTTATCTGACAGATAAGAGTGATGACGGAATGGTTCACGTGCGTGCACATTTGATAAGTGCACCTCAATAAATGGGATGGCGACGCCAAGTAATGCATCTCGCAGCGCCACACTCGTATGAGTGAAAGCCGCTGGATTGATGATGATGAAGTCAATCTTGCCATAGGCAGCGTGAATGGCTTCAATCAGTTCGTACTCACGATTTGATTGTAGGTGTTCCAGTTCTACCCCAGCGTTATGGGCTTGCTCTGTAAGAGTATCCACAACTTGAGCTAAGGTACTGTGACCATAGTGTGTCGGTTCGCGCAGACCCAATAGATTAAGATTTGGTCCGTTTAGAACAAGAATCCGTGACTTTGCAGACATTGTGTTGCTATCTTCCCTTATCGTGAGTGGAACGTTTATATTCCCAAATATACGATAGTTCAGCACGATTTTTTTGTTAAAACCGAGCAAATTTTAAAAAATCGACCAAGATTATAGCTAATTCATAGCAATTAGCAGCAATTTACTGGTCTAATCTCCTAATAGCCACTCTCGTTTCTGTAACCAAGTTAACAAAAACAACATAATTGCCATATTTTTTGTGTGGCCAATTTGTGCACTAAAGCAAAAAACCGCCATGAGTGATGGCGGTTTTTAAAGTGCTTTTAAAACAGTTGGTTGAATTTATGCCAATTCTGCTTTCTCTGCGATAAGTTTATCTACAACGCTCGGATCGGCAAGCGTTGATGTGTCTCCGAGGTTGCTGGTATCACCCGTTGCAATTTTACGCAGGATTCGACGCATGATCTTACCAGAACGAGTCTTCGGTAAGGAATCCGTCCAGTGCAGTACATCTGGTGTTGCAATTGGACCAATCTCTTTACGCACCCAATCTTTTACTTCTTTGTGTAGCTCTGCTGACGGGAATTCACCATCGTTCAAGGTAATGTAAGCGTAGATAGCTTGGCCTTTGATATCATGCGGAATGCCCACAATAGCGGCCTCAGCAATTTTATGATGTGCGACAAGAGCCGATTCTATTTCAGCGGTACCCATGCGGTGACCCGACACGTTTAGTACGTCATCAACACGGCCCGTGATCCAGTAGTAACCGTCTTCGTCACGACGAGCTCCATCACTAGTAAAGTACATTCCCTTGAAGGTTGAGAAGTAGGTCTGTTCAAAGCGCTCGTGGTCGCCATAAACAGTGCGCATCTGACCTGGCCATGAATCAAGGATCACCAAGTTACCTTCTGCTGCGGTTTCTTCAATGATGTTGCCCATGTTATCAACCAGTGCAGGTTGGACTCCGAAGAATGGTCGAGTTGCTGAGCCTGGTTTTAAGTCTGTTGCGCCTGGTAGTGGTGCAATTAAGATACCGCCGGTCTCTGTTTGCCACCAAGTATCAACGATAGGCGAGCTCTCGTTACCAATCGTTTTGTAGTACCACTCCCACGCTTCAGGGTTGATAGGCTCACCTACTGAACCCATTACACGTAAGCTTGAACGAGATGTCCCTGCTACCGCTTCGTTACCTTTTGCCATTAGTGCACGAATAGCGGTTGGCGCAGTGTAGAGAATGTTCACTTGGTGCTTATCAACCACTTCACTCATACGAGCCGTGCTTGGGTAGTTTGGAACACCTTCAAACAGAATGGTTTTGGCCCCGTTCGCTAGTGGACCATAAATTAGGTAAGTATGGCCTGTAATCCAGCCCACATCCGCGGTACACCAGAAGGTTTCACCTGGTTGATAATCGAAGACATATTTAAAGGTCATTGCCGCGTAGACGAGGTAACCGCCTGTAGTATGTAGTACGCCTTTAGGTTTACCTGTCGAGCCAGATGTGTAGAGGATGAACAGCGGGTCTTCGGCTTTCATCTCTTCTGGTGGGCAAACGTCAGAAACGTTGGCTGTTGCTTCGTGCCACCAAACATCACGGTGTTCATGCCATTCAACATCACCACCTGTACGTTTAAGCACGACGACTTTATTGATGGTTTTTACGTCTGGGTTGGTTAGTGCTTCATCCACGTTCTTTTTCAGTGGAACAGCGCGTCCGCCACGTACGCCTTCGTCAGCGGTGATCACGACTTTAGCGTCAGAGTCGATGATACGGCCGGATAGTGCTTCTGGTGAGAAACCGCCAAATACTACGGTGTGAACCGCACCAATACGGGTACAAGCGAGCATCGCCACTGCGGCTTCTGGCACCATTGGCATGTATAGACACACCACGTCGCCCTTGCGTACGCCTTGCTCTTTCAATGCGTTGGAGAATTTACACACTTCTTTGTGTAGTTCGTTGAAAGTGAGTGTTTTGTCGTCGGCTGGATCATCGCCTTCCCAAATGATGGCGACGTCGTCCCCGTGTTCTGCGAGATGACGGTCAATACAGTTAGCCGAGACGTTCAGTGTGCCATCTTCAAACCAGCGAATATCAACATGGCCAGTGTCGAAAGAAGTGCTTTTTACTTTGGTGAAAGGTTTGATCCAATCAACGATTTTGCCGTGTTCGTTCCAGAAGCCCTCTGGATCGGTTACCGACTGCTGATACATGGCTAAGTAAGTATCATTATCCGCGTGTGTATGAGTTTTAATATTTTCTTTTACCGGATAAACGTGGGCTTCGCTCATGGCTTCTCTCCTTGTGCCTTATTTCTCGGCCTTACACCAATCTAGATAAGATTTTGAATATATTTTTGTAGGGCTGTTTTTTGGTTCTAAATAACGTGGTCGTGGTAATGACGACGTTGTGCTTATAACTGTCAGTCACCGCGCGTATTTCCACAATTAGACTTTAGGATGAGAGTGATGGAAGCGCCGGGAAATCGCTGAAACAAAAGTATTTCTGGGAGCTAGGTCAACTGATTTTTATGTATACGGCGCGGTTAGGTTGGGTAAATCGCCTTTCGTTAAGCGGACAAAGACCAAAGCGGCAGAAATCGCGTCTTGCAAGGCGTCGTGTTTGTCTTGGATAGGAAGTTCGAGGTGTTTACAAATGGCATCCAGACTTAAGTCGAAATAGGCATTCGGCAAATGTCGTTCCAACTTATCGTGATAAATCTGACTGACCTCGATAAGTGGGTTAGGAAGTGGGAAGCCAAGTTGCCGCAGACAAGCAAGGTCTAAGATCTTTTTATCGTAACGAATGTGATAGCCCACAAGTGGTCGGTTGCCGATAAAGTCGAGCAGCTCGAGCAGCGCCTCTTTTTCACTGATGCCATCGACTAAGTCTTGGTGGCGAATTCGATGGATCTTGACCGAGCCAGAGTCGAGCGATTGCGGCGCGCGTAAGCGGACTTCAAATGGTTGACTGGTGATGATGCGGTTGTCGATGATCTTGGTGGCAGCAATAGTCACCAGCTCGGCGCGATTTGGGTCAAGGCTGGTGGTTTCGCAGTCAAGAGAGACGTATTCTGTTTTATCTGGCGTGCAAAACAGCGTCTGATAAGGCGAACCTTTCAATTTGTAATGCCAGTATTTGCGTTGTAACCAGTTCATTGCTTACGCCTCTGTGATTTATGAAAATCAGGGTTAATCACGAATTTGATAATGGAAGCCTAAAAATTGCTTAAATTTCTTCACCACATGTAAGCTGTGGCGAAGCAAATCACGCTCAGTTCTATCCAGTTGTTTAATATCAATGTTATTCAACGCTTCTTGCTTTTTGAGTTGCTGATTGAGGCGAAGTTTAAAGAACAATTTCAGTGCTTCGTTGAGATTATCTGCCGTTTCGGATTCTAAGATGCGCTTATTTCTCAGAGCTTCAATGCGCTCAAACGTGTTCTTCTCCTCAATGGCATATTCCAAAGACAAGGTGCGAATGCCGTGTACAATTGGGAAAATACCGCCGCGTTTAATGTCCAATCCGTCTTTAGCACTTTTTACGTTGCCAAATAGAGTTAGGGGCACAGAAAACTGCAAGGCAGGGCGAGTAAAATCAGACAATATCAACATGCGATCTTTCATTGTGTCACGAAGATGCGCCGCAATTGGAGCCAGCAGCTCGCAATTCCCAGCAACAGCATGGGCGTCACTGAAAATGGCTAAGTCCATGATTTGTTCTGGTTCGGCTTTAGCTATCCAGTGGTTTAGGGTGCTTATCCATTCTTGCTGTGTTTTGACCCACTTCGGGTTGTTAACCATCACTTTGCCAAGGCAAAGTGGATAACCGAGCTGTTGTAGGGTGTGTGTGAAGGATTGCATCACTTGTTCGCAATGAGGCCATTCCAGACCATCTTGAATAATCAGGGCATTGTCTTGATCAGTTTTGAGAATTTGCTCTCCTCGGCCTTCAGAGCCGAGTACGATCAAGCAACAATGGTCGTGCAAGGCTGGTGGTATCACTAACTCGAACGCTTTCTCGATAATTTGTTCGTTTACGGCTGAGATAAGCTCCATGATGAAGCGAGTGCGGATGCCGTTTTTCAATAAGCTCTCGACCAATTGACGTTGGCGGTTTGAGGCCAAAGCGAGCTCTTCCACGCTGCTTGCTCGAGCAATACTGAGCGTTAACACGTGAGAGTGGGTTGAGAATGCGCTGAGAATTTGGGTCATATCCAGCATGCCGACAGCTCTGTTGCCTTCACATACCATGAGGCGTTTCATTCTATTTCTGGTCATTGTGATCATGGCGTTGAATAGAAAGTCTCCATCATCAACGTGATAAACAGGAAAGCTCGCGATCTCACCCACTGGTGTGTCGAGCGCGCAACCATCTATCATCACAGAATGCAGCATATTAGTACGAGTCACTATTGCGTACGGGTGGGCTGATGGCCATTTTTCCAATCGTGGATCATCGCCATGGAGTTGAACCAATGCAGCGTCAATCCCATTTTCTTTTAAGGAACGTGTTACCTCGTTAATTGGTGTATTTGGTTCAAGGATCATCGGTGGGTGATAAATGCTGCGGTCAACTTTAGTGAGAATAAACTCCGCTAAGTTTTGCTGTTGATGGGCCGCTTCGATGAGCTCTTGCCGTTTCGATAAATTGTTATCGAAATAGGCTGCAAACTGGCCATTTTCGTTGTAAAGGGCAAGGAAAATTTCTTTCGGCAGTAGGTAAGAGAGCGTGTCCTCAAGCGCGATGTAGTGATGACGTACCTTGTCTTCAAGTAACGAGCGTACATCGAACATATCGTCGTTGGCATAATGTGCGAACACTTCCTGTTGATCGTTGGAGCGCTCTTCTACCGCGCCTTTGATCAGAATATGTAAGTGGGGGTTCTTCTGTCCGCAGGATAAAATAACATCTCGAGCTCGATAGTAGGCGACGTCCAGAGAGGATCGCAGTCGCGTTTGTTGTGCTTCAGTTAAGCGATCGAACGGTGGAGATTGCATGTTAAATTTGTCAGGCATGAGAACACCCAATAATGATGGAAGGAACACTCTCTAAGTCTGACAAATTTCTTACCGGAAGCCAGACGACTTTGGTCTAAATTACGATGTTTTCGCTTGAAGATGCCAAATGTCGCAAAGTTAGTATTCCATCGAGGAAACGATAAGTTTCTTATTCTTCCCTTTTTATAATACGCATGGCGATCCATAATTCCCGGCTCGAACGTTGGTGTTCCCGTTTTAGGATATTAGTAATGTTGAAACCTTCTCCGTATGGCTGGATTTCCCAGTACTTTCTCGGATTCTTCTTTGCGTATGGCGTGTATCTGCCATTTTGGTCACTTTGGTTTAAGGATCAGGGCGTATCTTCGACAGATATCGGTTTGCTGGTCGGGTTAGGCCTTGCGACACGTTGTGTTGCCAATATCGTGATCACCCCACGAGTACACAAAGTCGAACATCTTATGCCTGCTTTACGTTGGTTGAGTTTCGCTGCCCTCCTTTTTGTTGGATTTCACTTTTTTACGGGTGGTAGCTTTTGGTTAATGGCACTAGCGACAGTGTTGTTCAATCTTTGTTGTGGACCGATTATTCCGTTGTCGGACGCGATGGCAAATTACTACGCTCGCCTGAAAATGCTCGATTATGGCCGCACGCGGCTATGGGGTTCGATCGCCTTTATCGCAGGCTCGACGGCAGTGGGCTACCTGGTGGCTGAATTTGGCTCCGATATGATCTTGTATACTGCGATGTTCGGCGTGTTTATCTCGTTGCTGTTTGCTATGCGACCGACTAACCCAATGCCTGTAACGCACGGTGGGCAAAGCGCAGAACGTCCAAAGCTGACCGCTCTTTTGACCGACAAGCCGATACTAAAATTCTTAGTGTTGGTGTCACTAATTCAGGGCAGTCATGCGGCTTACTACGGCTTTAGTGCGATTCACTGGAAGGCCGCTGGTCACTCGGAAGATGTCATTGGCTACTTGTGGAGCTTAGGAGTAGCCGCAGAAGTGGCAGTGTTTGCACTGAGTAAGCGTTTATTCGTAGGTTGGTCAATACGCGCGCTGTTTATTGCTGCTGCCGTTGGTGTAATGATGCGTTGGGGTATTACGGCGTCGACAACATCAATTATTGCTTTGGTGATTGTTCAACTACTACATGGTGTGACTTTCGCTACCGCACACATTGCCGCGATCCAATATATCCAAAACTCCGAAGAAAATAAGATCGTAGCGTTGCAAGCGTTGTATAACGCGATTCCGTTGGGCGCATTTATCGCGTTAATGACCGTATTGAGTGGTTGGGGTTATGAGCACTGGGGACCGCTTGTGTTCTGGGGCATGGCCGCGATGGGGTTATTGGCTCTGTTCATCAAGCTTGATTCACAAGACCCACATCAGGTGGTTGATGTATCAGACAAGCCACTTGAAACACAGAATTAGACTTATGTAACAAAGGTTAAAAACTAAGCTTTGTCTCCGTTATCAAAGCGGTGTTAAATGAAACCTCTCCCTCATGGAGAGGTTTTTTTATTCTCTTGCTTTAAAAGTAGCAAGAAAGGCAAGAAAGGATATCGGATGCAAGGATGGCTGGTGGTTCCCGTTTCTTTAGCGTATTTGGGAGCTTTATTTATCATCGCGTGGTACGGCGACATTCAGAAAAGGTGGCTAGCGCGCTGGCGGCCTTGGATTTATAGTCTTTCCATTGCGGTGTACTGTACATCATGGACCTTCTACGGCACGGTCGGGCAGGCCAGCAGTAATCCTTGGTCTTTCTTGCCCATCTATATTGCCCCCATTTTAGTGTTTACCATCGGATGGCGCGTTTTAGCTCGGCTTATTTTGATTGCTAAACGGGAACACATCACGTCGATTGCTGACTTTATCGGAGCACGCTACGGTAAATCCCAAGGTTTGGCCGTGGTTGTTACGCTCATAGCGGTTGCGGGAATTTTGCCGTACATCGCTTTACAGCTGCGTGGTATCACTATGGGGCTTGAAATTATTGCTCCGGAGCTGGCTACTGATTTTGGTTATCAAAACGATAGCGTGTCGTGGTTTGTTGTGGTCGCATTGGCGATTTTTACGATGCTATTCGGTACCCGCCACATTGATAACACGGAACACCATCGTGGGATGATGATGGCAATTGCCTTCGAATCCATTATCAAACTGCTGGCTTTTTTAGTGGTTGGTGTCTTCATTGTTTGGTTGGCGATGAACTCCGAGAATTTGAGCTTAATTGATGTTGCCGCACAGACGTATCAGTCACCAAATATCCCGACTATATTGATTCATACTGTACTGACCATGCTGGCGATAGTTTGCCTTCCGCGACAATTCCATACGATGGTGGTGGAAAATGAACGTGCTCAAGATTTGCATGTGGCTCGTTGGTTGTTCCCCATTTATCTGATCTTAATGGGGATTTTTGTCTTACCTATTGCGTGGGTAGGGCAAGGTCTCTTGAGTGGCGCTTCGCCTGATACTTATGTCATCAGTGTGCCGATGTCGGTAGGGGCGAGTGAAATCGCCTTGCTTGCGTTTTTAGGCGGTACTTCAGCGGCAAGTGGCATGGTTATCGTATCGACGATTGCCTTAGCGATCATGGTCTCGAATGACTTGGTTATGCCATTGCTATTGCGTCGCATGCGACTGACGCAGCGTAACCATCACCATTTTTCTGAATTATTACTGCGGATCCGCCGTGGTTTGATATTAGTTTTGTTGATTGGCGCGTGGTGTTTCTATCAAGCGTTGGACACTATTCATTCACTTTCTGCTATCGGCTTTCTCTCGTTCGCGGCTATCACGCAATTCGCTCCTGCGCTGGTTGGCGGTATGTATTGGCGTCAAGGGAATAAGAAAGGTGTGTATGTTGGCCTCGCGGTGGGTTTTGCTACCTGGTTGATTACGTTAATGAGCCAAACAGACATGCTTGCCGGAGACGCCAGTAATAACTTCCTGATCTGGTTGATTACGCCACCAGAGGTATTGGCTAGCTTTGATATCGCGATTTCAGATTGGGGGATGATCCTCAGCGTGGTCGCTAATGCAGTGTGTTTTGTTGTGGTTTCTATGGCTACCCGACCAAGCCTAAGTGAGCGCTTACAATCGGCATCATTCGTTGGTACACCGTTGCCTGAAAGCGAAAATATGAGTCTGTACCAGAGCCGCGTTACGGTTGCAGAACTGGAAATGCTAGCATCCAGATTTGTAGGACGAACGCGAGTTAAAGCGGCGTTTCAAGCCTACTGGAGCCAGCAACGAGAAGAGTTGATGCCGAATCAACAAGCGCCATCTTCTCTGATTCGGCATACGGAGCGTGTGCTAGCAGGGGTATTTGGAGCATCTTCTGCTAAGTTAGTACTTACTTCCGCTCTGCAAGGAAGAAACATGCAGCTTGAAGAGGTGGCGACTATCGTCGATGAAGCCTCTGAACTGTACGATTTTAGTCGGGGTTTACTCCAAGGCGCGATTGAGCATATTGGACAAGGTATTGCGGTCGTCGATAAGCAACTACGCTTGGTAGCGTGGAACCAACGCTATTTAGAACTCTTTGAATTTCCGCCAGGCCTGATTCAAGTAGGTCGACCGATTGCGGATGTGATTCGGCACAATGCAGAGCAGGGGTTGTGTGGCCCTGGTGACCCTGATGACCACGTTCGTCGCCGTGTTTATCACCTTGAGCAAGGGACTCGGCACACCTCTTCTCGGGTTCGTCCCGATGGTCGCGTGATAGAGGTGCAAGGTAACCCAATGCCAGGTGGTGGCTTTGTGATGAGCTTTACCGACATCACCGTATTCCGTGATGCAGAGCAAGCACTGAAAGACGCCAACGAGACATTGGAAGAAAGGGTACGTCTGCGGACTCGAGAATTAGAACAACTCAACAAGCAGCTGGTGGAAGCGACGCAGCGCTCTGATTTGGAATCGAAGTCCAAATCACGGTTCTTGGCGGCAGTAAGCCATGACTTGATGCAACCGCTCAACGCGGCGCGTCTATTCGCATCTTCACTATCGGAAGTCGCCAAAGACAGCGAAGCCAAAAAGCTGTCAGCACACATTGAAAGTGCTTTAGAGGCTGCCGAAGACTTAATTGGAGATTTGCTGGATATCTCGCGTTTGGAATCGGGCAAGTTGGAAGTCAACGTGCATGGCTTTGCGTTAAATGATGTGTTATCGAATTTGAATGCTGAGTTTAGTGCGTTAGCCAAACAGCAAGGTATAGAGTTCACCATGATTCCGTCCTCACTCATGGTTAAGTCGGATCCCAAACTGCTGCGCCGTGTGGTGCAAAACTTCCTGACCAATGCGTTTCGTTATAACCCGAATGGCAAAGTCGCACTCGGTGTTCGCCGCGTGAAAGGGCGAGTGCGTATTGATGTATGGGATAATGGAGTGGGGATTGAAGAAGAGAAGCAGCAAGAGATTTTTGAAGAGTTTAATCGCGGAACTCAAGTTCGTTCCGACCAAGGTCTCGGACTTGGTTTGGCGATTTCGAAAGGAATTGCTCAGGTACTTGGGCATGAAATTTCGATGCGCTCTTGGGTTGGAAAAGGCAGTGTTTTTTCCATCACCCTAGATAAAGCTGATCATGTTCAGCCTCATCCAGTTCACGTGGCGATGAATAAGCAATCTGAACTTGGTCATCTGAGAATCCTATGTGTCGATAATGAGCCTGACATTCTAGTCGGCATGGAAAACTTACTTTCCCGATGGGGTTGCGATACACGAGTTGCGATTGATTTAGTTGAAAGTCTACAAGCGCTTGAGGATGGTTGGATTCCGGATGTAATTTTCTCCGATTACCGACTTGATGATGGTCGTACTGGTTTAGAAGTGCTACAGCAATGCCGCCTGAGATTAGGCCACAGCTTTGAAGGCGTCATCATCAGTGCAGATCGTACCGATGATATGCTTGATGGCATCAAAGCAAATGGGTTCAGCTTTATTGCTAAGCCAGTTAAGCCGCTTAAGTTGCGTTCGGTGCTCAATCGAGTCGCTTAGGATTGGAGTGTTTGAAAAATCGCTATAAAAGAGACCTCCGAATGGAGGTCTCGATGTTTGTAATCTTAGTTGATAGGCTGAGTTTGCCGTTTATTCTGCGACGCCGCCTTGGGTCAGTTTGGCTGGATTAAGCAATCGCTCTAGTGTGGCTCTATCCAAATCAGTTTCTTCTTCCGCGACATCAATAATCGCGCGCCCCTGTTTGTAGGCTTTTTTCGCGACTTCTGCCGCTTTTAGGTAACCAATGACCGGGTTGAGAGCCGTGACCAAAATTGGGTTTTTGGCGAGTGCTACATCCAAGTTATCTTGGCGAACTTCAAACGTCGCAATGGCTTTGTCAGCTAAAGCGGTTGCGCTGTTAGAGAGTAACTCGATGCTCTCCAATACGTTATGAGCAATAACTGGCAACATGACGTTAAGCTGGAAGTTGCCCGCTTGGCCTGCGACGGTAATGGTGGTGTCATTACCAATGACTTGCGCTGATGCCATCGCTGCGGCTTCTGGGATCACAGGATTTACTTTGCCAGGCATGATGGAAGAACCCGGTTGCAAGCCTTGTAATTCTATCTCACCTAAACCAGCCAATGGGCCTGAATTCATCCAACGAAGATCGTTTGCGATCTTCATGATCGCAACTGCTGCTGTTTTGAGCTGTCCCGACAGAGCGACGATCGCATCTTGACTGCTTAAATTGAAAAAGAAGTTATCACTGGCCGTGAACTGAATACGAGTTGACTGGGTTAGGTTGCTAGCGAATAAGTCTGCAAAGCGTGGATCGGCATTGATCCCCGTTCCAACCGCCGTACCACCTTGGGCTAAGGCTTTTACAGCAGGAAGTGTTTGTTCAATCGCTTGTTTTGCATGCTCGATTTGGAACTGCCAACCGCCAAGTTCTTGAGCAAAGGTAATTGGCATCGCATCCATTAAGTGGGTGCGACCGGTTTTTACAACATCTTTCAATGCTTGTTGCTTAGACTCTAGTGTTTGGCTTAGGTGTGACAGGGCCGGGAAGAGCTGTTTTTCGATGGCTAATGCTGCGCTAACTTGAATGGCCGTTGGTACCACATCGTTGCTGCTTTGCCCCATGTTGACGTGATCATTAGGGCTGACAGTGCCGCCTAGATGCTGGGAGGCCAGTGTTGCAATTACTTCATTCGCATTCATATTTGAGCTAGTGCCTGATCCCGTTTGGAACACGTCAATTGGGAATTGCTCAATATGATTGCCTTCGATAATTGCTTGAGCTGCGTCAGCAATCGCGTTGGCAATATCTCCCTCAAGCAGCCCTAGCTGTGCGTTGGTGAGTGCCGCAGTCTGCTTGATGTGTGCTAACGCTTTGATAAAACCAGATGGCATTTTATGTTGACTGAATGAGAAGTTATCGACGGCGCGTTGAGTCTGGGCTTGGTAGAGAGCATCTGCAGGGACAGTAACTTCGCCCATACTGTCAGTTTCTATGCGGAATTCGGTGCTCATGGTAGGGATCCTTTTGGTTAATCGAGTGAGATTTGAATCAGGCGTAATTGTTGTTGTAGTGCGAGAAATTTCACGTCGCCTTGTTCAAACTGGTAGTAATAGCGTTTGAGGCAAAATAATGGCGTATGGATAGAATCGAGACAGACACGACGGAAGATACGACTGCGAGTTGAGTCTTGAATTGCGTCTAGTAAATGGAAATAAACCTGACGTAAAAACAGCTCACACAACAATAGATTTTCTTCATCGGCATCGTGTTCATAACAGGAAGACAACACCATTCCCCAATGAATATAGTCATGAATCACGTCTGGCTCAAAGCCATGTGGTGCGGCGAGAAGGAATCTATCTTGGGCTTTAAAAAATGCGTTAAAGATGTCCCGTTTGTTGTCCATAACCACCTCTCATTAAATGTAATGATAATTATTATCAATTAACTTGTGAGTTGGCAACCCTTTTTAGAGTAAGAGGTTGTTGAAGAAAGACTTACGGAAACAAAAGCCGACGCAAAGGCGTCGGCTGAGTAGGAATTCATTTATGCTGAGTGAAACTAAGTCACTGTCGTTTGAATACCGGTGAATTAGCTTGTCGCCGTTATTCAGTAAATAAGGTTTCGTACTTCACAAATGCGGTTTGCGTTTCACCATAATACAGTGTGCCGCCTGATTGAATGACGACTCTTAACCAGCTTTCTGCAGATGCAGGCTTTGGTAAGGTGATGTACCAGCTTTGGCCTGCTTGATCGGCGGGCTTCATATCAATCGGTTGAGCGTTTTTCTCTTTGTCACTCACAATAGAAACTTTAACCCCTTCAAGTGGGTAAGCGGCGTTGAGTGACAATTCTAAGTTATTTTTAGTGAGTTTTTCAGAGCGAAATTTCACTTTAAAATCGCCATTTTCCATATCACACAGACCACTGGTGTAACGACAATTAGACTTACTCGCGAGTTTGTAAGTTTCCCCTTCTTGCGCCGCGTGGGGTTTCTCGCTGAGGGCCATATCGGTACCGAAGTAAGCGATCAAAGAGAGAACTGGCGCAATCAGTAGAGCGAGAATAAAGTGCTTGTTTTTGAACATCTTGGCTTCCTTGCAACGACATACTGCGAATATGGTAACTGAAAAGTGAGAATAAAAAAGCCCCGGACGGCTGGTTCCAAACGGGGCTTTTGTGGTTTTGATTAGTTTTTAGTGATCCACTGCACTACCAGCACCTACTGGCACGCGAACGTGTTCGACTAGGTCTTTTACTTCTTGTGGCGTTTCTGCTGTTACTTTGGAGACAGCGAATGCGACGATGAAGTTAAATAGTGCGCCAATAGCACCAAACGCGTTTGGCTCAATACCCAGGAACCAGTTTGTTCCCCAGCTTTCTAGATATTTCCAATCAGCAACGAAAAGGATGCCTTTGTGTTGGAATACGTAGAACAGCGTAATACTGATACCTGCAATCATACCGGCGATTGCGCCTTCTTTGTTGATGCTCTTGCTGAAGATGCCCATCATCAATGCAGGGAAGATGGATGAAGCGGCAAGACCAAAGGCGAGTGCTACCGTACCTGCGGCAAATCCAGGCGGATTTAAACCGAGATAGCCTGCGGCTGCTATCGCTACTGCCATTGATATTCGACTAGCAAGTAGCTCTTTTTTCTCGGATATGTTCGGATTGATAACCCCTTTGATTAAGTCATGGGAAATAGCTGAAGAAATGGCGAGTAGTAAACCTGCTGCGGTAGATAGTGCAGCTGCAAGACCACCTGCTGCCACAAGTGCGATCACCCAGTTTGGTAGTTTAGCGATCTCTGGGTTAGCCAATACCATGATGTCGTTATCAACGCGCAGTTCGTTGGTGGACGCATCTGAAGTGTATTGGATATTGCCATCGCCATTTTTATCGTCAAAACCGAGTAGTCCAGTTGTTTCCCAGTTTTTGAACCACGCAGGACGCTCGTCATACGCTAGGTGCTGACCCGGAGCTGGATTTACCGTATTCATTAGGTTGAGACGAGCCATCGCTGATACCGCTGGTGCTGTAGTGTAAAGGATTGCGATGAAGATCAGAGCCCAGCCTGCTGATGTACGTGCGTCGCGAACCTTCGGCACGGTAAAGAAACGGATAATTACGTGTGGTAGACCGGCAGTACCAATCATCAGTGACATGGTGTAGACAAACATATTAAGTGTGTCGCCACGTACTTGGGTCGTGTATTCACTGAATCCGAGTTCGGTCACAACTTGGTCAAGCCGATCGAGTAGATAGACATCGGTACCAGCCATGGTACTCCCCAGACCAATTTGTGGGATTGGGTTACCAGTGAGTTGCAGAGAGATAAAGATTGCAGGGATAGTGTAAGCAAGAATGAGTACGCAATATTGAGCAATCTGCGTGTAAGTGATGCCTTTCATGCCGCCAAGAACCGCGTACATGAAAACGATACACATACCAATTAATAGGCCAGTGGAGTAGTCCACTTCTAAGAAGCGACCAAACGCAACGCCCACGCCTTTCATCTGACCGATAACATAAGTCACTGATGCGATGATAAGACAAACAACCGCTACGATACGTGCGGTATTGGAGTAAAAGCGTTCACCAACAAACTCTGGCACCGTAAACTTACCAAATTTGCGTAGGTAAGGCGCTAGCAACAGCGCAAGCAGAACGTAGCCACCAGTCCAACCCATTAGAAATACTGAGCCGCCATAGCCCATGAAGGCAATTAAGCCTGCCATTGAGATAAACGACGCTGCGGACATCCAATCGGCTGCGGTTGCCATACCGTTTGCAATCGGGTTTACACCGCCACCAGCAACATAAAACTCTTTGGTTGAGCCGGCGCGAGCCCAAATAGCAATCCCGATGTACAGGATGAACGTGGCGCCAACGACCAGGTAGGTAATAGTTTTCAAATCCATCTGAGTGACTCCTTATTCGTCCACGCCGAATTCACGGTCAATTTGGCGCATCTTCCATGCGTAATAGAAAATAATTCCTAGGAAGGCATAGATGGAGCCTTGTTGAGCAAACCAGAAACCGAGTTTGTAACCGCCTAGTTGAAATTGATTTAGTACGTCGACAAATAAAATGCCGCAGCCGAAAGACACGACGAACCAGATGACCATTAGGCCGATCATGAGCTTCACGTTTTTGTCCCAATAGGCTTTGGCTCTTTCTTCGCTTTCAAATGCCATTGCCGTCTCCTTACGATTGGTATTGTTGTTAATGAAATGTTTCAATATGTACATTAGCAAGGTGTTGGCAATAACTCTTTTCAACTTTAGTCGGGGTGTTAAAAATGAAGAACCTCCATGCTAAGGGCTTTTGCAGCGAGCAAAGGGGTAAAATGTTATGTTAATGAAGTGTTAAGTTAGCCAAAGGTCTAAAGGTTGATTGGATAAACAAGCATGATTAAGACTGGCCATTAATCTTTTCTTCATTGAACTTGGAGATGCTGTGTAAGTATTGGTGGTGATCTTGTGGCTCTTAAAGAGAGAAGGCGTAGATAAGAAAGCTCACAAGTAATTTATTTACATAAAGTTTTCGCATCAAATCACCGTTTTAACTCACAATAAAGTAATATAACTGAGTCATTCTCGTACAACCTCGCATTTTGAGACGGTGTAAAGGGGAGGCAGATTAGGGCATTACCTCATTAACGAAGTAGCCTTGCTCATCACAATTATTATCGTTTTTCATTAAGGGAGGGTGAGAATGGACGCAGACACCATTAACAGTTTTTTTCTAATAGGTGCGTTGTTAATCGCACTTAGCGTTCTTTTAAGCCCAGTGTCTTCTAAGTTGGGAATCCCAATTCTTTTGGTATTTTTAGCCGTTGGAATGCTGGCGGGGGAAGACGGCTTAGGCGGCATCTTATTCGATAACTTTTCGATCGCTTATTTGGTTAGTAACCTCGCATTAGCCATCATTTTGCTTGATGGTGGGATGAGAACGCGGGTCGCCAGCTTTAGGGTTGCGTTATGGCCCTCGGTCTCTTTGGCGACATTTGGCGTTGCGATCACCACCATTTTGACCGGGCTGATGGCAACGTGGTTATTCGACTTAGATTTATTGCAAGGCATATTGGTTGGTGCGATTGTTGGTTCCACCGATGCTGCCGCGGTCTTCTCTCTACTCAAAGGTCGTAGCCTGAACGAACGTGTTGGTTCAACGCTGGAAATTGAATCCGGCACCAATGACCCTATGGCGGTGTTTCTGACCGTAACTCTGATTGCTATTTTAGCGAACCCTGGCGCAGATTTAAGTGCGGGCTTTTTGGCGTTCAGTTTTCTTAAGCAGTTTGGTATTGGCGCGTTACTTGGCTTCGCTGGTGGCTGGATCTTATGGAAAGTTATCAATCGCAATCAATTACCAGATGGGCTGTATTCTATTTTAACGGTCAGTGGTGGCTTGCTTATTTTTGCTTTATCTAACACTTTGGGTGGCAGTGGTATTTTGTCGATTTACCTTGTTGGTCTTTTATTAGGTAACCGTCCAACACGCAGCCGCCACTCTATTCTTCATGTTTTAGATGGTATGACGTGGCTAGCTCAAATTGGTATGTTCTTGGTGCTTGGTTTGTTGGTTACACCATCCAATTTACTCTCTATTGCGTTGCCAGGTCTTGCGCTTGCTTTCGGGATGATTTTGTTTGCCCGACCAATCTCAGTTTGGATTGGTTTACTGCCATTCAAGAGTTTCACGCCACGTGAAAAGTGGTTTGTCTCTTGGGTAGGACTGCGTGGTGCTGTACCTATCATCCTCGCGGTATTTCCGATGATGGCAGGGTTGCCAGATGCTCAACTGTACTTCAATTTGGCATTCTTTGTAGTAATGGTGTCTTTGATAGTACAAGGGGGCACGTTGACTAAGGCGATGTCTCTTGCAAAGGTCGAGCTACCTTCTAAGCCTGAGCCAATTTCGCGTACGGGTGTAGAGATTTACCCGACCAGTGAGTGGGAGCTGTTTATCTATAGACTTAAAGCAGATAAATGGTGCATTGGTGAGCCATTACGTAGTCTTTCGATGCCGGAAGGAACGCGTATCGCCGCTGTATTTCGCAGTAAAGAGCTATTGCACCCATCCGGCAGTACGCGTCTTGAGGAAGATGATACCTTGTGTGTATTAGCACAAGAAAAGGATTTAGATGCACTGAGCTTACTGTTTAGTGAAGCCCCAGAGAAAGCGTCGCTAGCGCGATTCTTCGGTGACTTCTTCCTCGATATTGAAGTGAAGCTTGCCGATATTGCCGTGATGTATGGTTTGAATCTGGGGGATGAACCGCTGGATAAAAGTTTGAGAAACCTTGTCGAAGAGCAATTAGGTAGCACGCCAGTATTGGGAGACCATTTCGAGTGGCAAGGTTTGCATTGGATCGTCGCTGATGTTGTTGATCAGCAGGTCACTAAAGTCGGTATCCGATTGCCAAACGAAAAAAGTAAGTCTGACGATAAGACGTCAATCTAGTCGCTCATTTCCGTCAGCATAATCACGGCTTGCGTGCGGTTCTTTACGCCGAGCTTACGGAAAATAGCTGTCATGTGCGCTTTTATGGTGGCTTCTGAAACATTCAATTCGTAAGCGATTTGCTTGTTCAGCAAGCCATCGGACAACATTCCCAACACTTTATATTGCTGCGGTGTTAGCGCAGCAATCTTTTCCGCTAAGTCATTACATGCCGCGTTATTGGTGATCAACCCTTCAGGGAAGTATGGGTCGCCATTCAGCACTTGATTGAGCGCGTTCACTAATTCGCGCATGTCGCTGGACTTGGGAATAAAACCAAATGCACCATGGCTTTTCACCTGCGTCACGATCGCCGGCTCTTCACTCGCTGAAACGACGACGATAGGTAAATCTGGATGCTCTGCTCGCAAATGAATCAAGCCAGACATACCATTTGCTCCTGGCATTTTGAGATCCAATAGCACTAAATCTGGCTCTTCCTCTCGCTCCAACAAAGCCAGAAGTGCGTCGAGTGAGTCCGCTTCCAGCAAATTTGCACCACTAATAGCCATGTGGATAGATTGAAACAAGGCATTCCGGAAGAGTGGGTGATCATCTGCAATAATGATGGTGTAGGTCGAATCCATGACGTTAAACACTTTTGACTATTTCGTTAAATTTATTATTGTCCAGCTTTGAGAGAGTGGACAATATTTATTCGCTAAAAGTCTGAACCAAATCGACTTTTATTAGGAAAATTGCATATAAACGCAATGTTCTTATTCAAATCTGAGCAATAAAAAACGCCAGTGGACATCACTGGCGTTTGAATATCTGGTTATCAGAACTGCTTGATATGCTCTAAGAAAGGCTCAGCTTGCATGAATCCCGTCAAACGAGCGTTTGAAACGTGTTCGCCACTGGCATCCCAAAACTCAATTGTTGGTAAACCAAGTACATTCATGTGCTTCAGTAGTTCGATGTCTTGCACTTGGTTTTTGGTCACGTCCGCTTGCAGAAGAACGAAGTCTTGCAGTTTTGCTTCGACGCTTGGGTCATGGAAGGTGTACTTTTCAAACTCTTTACATGCTACACACCAATCGGCGTAGAAATCGAGCATGACGGGTTTACCTGCCGCTTTCGCAAGTGCCAGTTGTTCTTCAAGCTCCGCCACGTTAGCAATGTGAGTAAAGCTAACAGTGGCCAGCTGAGTTTGTGTTGTGCTGTTGCCAAACCAGTAATTTAAGATAGGTTGTGCTGAGGCTAGCAAACCTAAGACGGCGATTATGCCCACGGCACTTTGTTTCCAGCCACCAAACTCTAGACTGTTTTTGATGTGGTATAGCCAACCAAAAGCAGCAATACCCAGTGCTGACCACAGAATCGTTGACCACATTTCTGGCATGATACGCTCTAGTAAGAAGATAGGTGCGGCAAGCAGAATAAAGCCGAACAGCGTTTTCACGCGGTCCATCCAACCGCCGGCTTTTGGTAGCAACTTGTTGCCAAATACCGCTACAAGGATCAACGGAATACCCATGCCCATCGCTAGCGCGTAAAGGGCGACCCCACCGGTGAGTAAGTCGCCACTTTGTGCGACGTAAAGCAGCGCACCAGAGAGTGGGGCGGTAGTACACGGAGAACAAACCAAGCCAGATATTGCCCCCATTGCAAACACGCCAGCACTGCTACCACCTTGCTGCTTGTTACTTAAGTTATTCAGCCACGTTTGCACGCTGCTTGGTAGCTGTAATGAGTACAGACCAAACATAGAAAAAGCGAGTGCGATGAACAGTACGCTCAAACCAATCAGCACATAAGGGTGTTGCATTGCCGCTTGGAACTGCATGCCAGCAGACGCGACCACAAGGCCGAGTAGGGTGTAAGTCAGCGCCATGCCTTGCACGTAGACGAATGACAAGCCTAGCGCGCGGCGTTGGCTTAGTTTGCCACTGCCAAGCACTATGCTGGTCAGAATTGGGTACATCGGTAGCACACAAGGTGTAAATGCCAAGCCCACACCAAGCGCCAAGAACAGAAGTGGTGTCCACCAGTTATCAGCAAGGTTGGCTGCAAGGCTATCTTGCTGTGTTACTGGCGCCGATGATGTGTCACCAGACGTAGATGATTGCGCCGCTGGTGGCGTTGCTGTTGGTGCCTGTTCTGCTTTTGATGCAGTTGTCGCCGTTGTTGAATCTGAGTTCGACGAAGTAAACGCGCTGATAGGAATCACGCGAGTTTCTGGCGGGTAACAGAAGCCTGCTTTCGCACAACCTTGGTATTGCACGACTACGCGAGCACCGTCTTGCCAATCATGCATTGGTACATTAACGAAGAGAGGTTGAGTATAGATATGCACGTCACCAAAGAATTCATCTTTATGCGGTGTGCCGTCTTCCATTTGCAGTTCGCCTAGCGATACTTTCTCACCAGCTACAGACAAGCGCTCTTGATATAGGTAGTACCCGTCACGTACCTGCCAATCGAGCATCAATTTGTCATCTTGCTGGTAGAAGTTAAATGGAAACGCCTGATCAACCGGAACAAAGCTGTCGCTGCTGCTACCAAAACTGTTGTTCTGGCTACTGTTAAACTGGTCTTTGCCAAATAAAGCTAAAGACGGAGTGGAAAAGGTAATGAGCCCTAAGAGTAAAACGGAAAGTAATGCGCGCATAAAAGAGTCAATTCATCTTAGATAATTGCCGTTAGTGTAACTCAATCAGACCCGGAGGCGAGTCAATAAGTTTCATGAAAATGAAGATTTATTGAGCATAAATCAAGACAACGGGCAATAAAAAAGGGAGCCGAAGCTCCCCGAGTAAGACTCTGTTTCTACTAGATCAGTAGACCACCAAATGCGAAGCCAAGTGCTACCGCAGAAGCGATGGTTACCACACCAGGTACAAAGAATGGGTGGTTGAATACGTACTTACCGATACGAGTTGAACCCGTGTCGTCCATCTCAACCGCTGCTAGAAGCGTTGGGTAAGTTGGCAGCACGAATAGCGCACTTACTGCTGCGAAAGATGCAACTGCGGTAAGTGGTGCCACACCGATAGCAAGTGCTGCTGGCATCAGCGCAACAGTGGTTGCACCTTGTGAGTAAAGCAGCATTGAAGCGAAGAATAGAACGAGTGCTAGCATCCATGGGTAGTCTGCTAGTAGCGCACCCGCAACTTCTTTGATGCCGTCAACGTGCGCGTTAACGAACGTAGAACCTAGCCATGCCACACCAAGAACACACACACATGCTGTCATACCAGAGCGGAATGTTGCTGCTGCTGGGATTTTGCCAGCATCGATTTTACAGCTCATTACGATAGCTGCCGCAGCTGCTAGCATTACCGTCATGATAGCTTCGTTACGACCTAGAGCAGGGTTCTCGATAAGGCCAACAGAGCCAGAAATTGCTGCTGCGTAACACACGACAAATGCGATTGCGCCTAGGAAGATGAATGTTGCTTTCTTCGCTGTTGGTAGGATTTCGCGTTTTGCTTCTGTATTTAGCTTGATTAAGCCTTTTTCTAGACGCTCTTGGTATTCAGCATCGTCTTTTAGCTCACAGCCCATGAAGTTCGCCACGAACGCACCGATCATGCACGCGATGAACGTCGTTGGGATACAGATTGCTAGTAGTGTTAGGTAGTCAACGCCAAATGGGTGCAGCATTGCCGCGAACGCTACAACAGCCGCTGAGATTGGTGATGCGGTGATAGCGATTTGCGATGCTACGACCGCGATAGACAGTGGACGAGAAGGGCGCACGCCTTGGCCTTTCGCTACTTCTGCAATCACTGGCAAAGTAGAGAATGCCGTGTGGCCAGTACCCGCCATTAATGTCATTAGGTAAGTTACGATAGGCGCATAAAAGGTGATGCGCTCAGGATGCTTGCGCAAAAAGTTTTCAGCAACTTGCACCATCCAGTCTAAACCACCCGCTACCTGCATTGCTGCGATAGCGGTGATTACAGACATGATGATCAAAATTACGTCAACGGGAATGTAAGCTTGGCTTGTTGGTACGCCCAAGATCAAAGACAACGCAATGACCCCAGCACCACCGGCAAAACCAATGCCGATACCACCGATTCTTGCCCCCAAATAGATGAAGAGCAGAACCACGAAGAGTTCGACCATGACCATATTGATACCTCTTTAGTTTTTTATTTGATTCTGATTTTTTGAACACTCAGGAACAGGAGTAAATGCTCAGAGAATGAGAACCTAGTGGTTTAGCGGCAATAAAAGCATATAAAAAATGTGGTTAACCGTATGAGAGCCTAAAAAAGGGGCCTGAGTGGCCCCCTTCGGATTCGTTATTACTCGTAACGTTTTGCTTTGTAAGTAGGATGCATGAAGTTTTCTACTGACAAGATTTCATCAAGCTCCTCTGCTGTAAGCAGACCGCGCTCTAGCACGACTTCACGAACACTCTTACCAGTTTCTGCACAAATCTTACCTACGATGTCACCTTCGTGGTGGCCGATGTATGGGTTTAGGTAAGTGACGATACCGATAGAGTTGTAAACGTAGTTTTCGCAAACTTCTTTGTTCACAGTGATGCCGTCGATACATTTATCACGTAGGTTCACACACGCGTTGTGTAGTAGAGAGATAGACTCAAACACACTTTGTGCGATCACAGGTTCCATAACGTTTAGCTGTAGCTGACCGCCTTCTGCTGCGAAAGAAACCGTGTTGTCGTTACCGAGAACTTTGAAGCAAACTTGGTTTACTACTTCTGGGATAACTGGGTTTACTTTAGCTGGCATGATTGAAGAGCCTGCTTGCATTTCAGGTAGGTTCAATTCATTTAGACCCGCACGAGGACCAGAAGAAAGTAGACGAAGGTCGTTACAGATCTTCGATAGTTTCACTGCTAGGCGTTTTAGCGCGCCGTGAGTCATTACGTATGCACCACAGTCAGACGTTGCTTCGATAAGGTCTTCTGCTGCAACAACGTCAAGGCCTGTTACTTCCGCTAGGTGTTTTACTGCAAGCGCTTGGTAGCCAGTTGGTGTATTTAGACCAGTACCGATTGCGGTTGCGCCTAGGTTGATTTCTAGGAGGAGTTTAGATGTGTAATCTAGAGCACGAATCTCTTCGTTTAGTGTTACCGCCCATGCATGGAACTCTTGACCGACTGTCATTGGTACTGCGTCTTGAAGCTGAGTACGGCCCATTTTCAGTACATCTTTAAACTCAACGGCTTTAAGTTCGAATGCGCCTTTTAGGTACTCAATTGCTTCCATTAGCTTGTGTACGCTGTTGTATACCGCAATACGGAAACCTGTTGGGTACGCACAGTTGGTTGATTGGCTCTTGTTTACATGGTCATTTGGGTTAACAAATTCGTATTGGCCTTTCTCTTTACCCATCAACTCAAGCGCAACGTTTGCGATCACTTCGTTCGTGTTCATGTTAACTGAAGTGCCTGCACCGCCTTGGAATACGTCTGATGGGAACTGATCCATACACTTGCCAGTTTCTAGGATCAAATCACACGCTTCGATGATGTAGTTTGCAACGTCTTTTGGAATAGCGCCAAGTTCTTTGTTTGCTAACGCGGCTGCTTTTTTGGTCATTACCATGCCGCGTACAAATTCTGGTACGTCAGAGATGGTCATATTAGAGATGTTGAAGTTCTCGATCGCACGTAGCGTATGAATACCGTAGTACGCATCTGCAGGGACATGACGTTGACCTAATAGATCTTCTTCAATACGAGTGGCTGGGTTTGCTGTTTTTGGAGCATCAGATAGGGTAGCCATAGCAGGATCCTTAGATGATAATTCTGATAATAAAGTTATTTATTAGCCATTTCTGCAATCTAGAATCCATTCATCAGAATTTTTGGCTGGAAAATCCGTCCTGACTTATGTGGCACATGATACTGCACCTAGCGCATAAAAATAGTAACTAGATCACCTTTTTCGTTTTTCATGAGTCAATAATTTGCAAAGTATGAACGGGTTATTAATAACCCTTTATAGGTACTCGATTTTCCTCGACAAACATGAGTTTTTAGAGTTCGAAATTAGCACTTTAAAAGCACGAAAAAATCGGTATGCAATTGAATGAAACGCGTTCCCGCTACTTTGTCTAAAAGAGAAGGAGACCAGTATGAACACGCTTTTTTACAACGATTCGTTTGAGCTTAGTCTGCTTTTACCATTACACTGAATTAAACAAAGGAGGGCGTGTGTTTCCTATCTTATTATTAGCGTTTATTTTTGTTCCGATCATTGAAATCGGCTTATTTATTCAGGTGGGCGGCTTTTTAGGTTTATGGCCGACCATTGCACTAGTCTTAATCACGGCATTTGTCGGTGCATCGTTGGTTCGTAGCCAAGGTATCCAAACACTGATGTCAGTACAGGGGCGTCTTGAACAAGGTGAAATTCCAGCCCAGCAAATTTTTGAAGGCGTAATGCTCGCGGTGGCTGGCGTGCTACTGTTAACCCCAGGCTTTATGACCGATGCCCTTGGTATGTTGGTGTTGCTTCCTGCGCCACGCGCCGCGATAGCTAGATACTTGATGAGCAAAATGGTGGTGAAAACCATGCATGGCGGTGGCTTCCAAGGTGGTTTCTCTAACCAGGGGCCATTTGAGCAAGACCCGTTCCGTCGTGACCCATTTGATTCCCAGTCAGATAATGGCAAGACCTTCGAAGGGGAATACGAGCGTAAAGACGATGATGATCGCAACAAGCTCAACTGATTGAGTTAGACAGTAAAGAAAACAAAAGGGCGCACCAAGCGCCCTTTTCTGTATTTGGAATTCGTGCCGCTTACAATGCGCCTTCAAAGCCCATTTGACGCCATGCTTCAAAAGCAATGATCGCAACGGCATTCGAAAGGTTTAGGCTGCGCGCATCTGGCATCATTGGAATACGAATACGCTGCTCCATTGGCAAGCTATCGATGATTTCAGCAGGCAAACCACGAGTTTCTGGACCAAACATCAAAACATCACCCGTTTGGTATTGTGCGTCAACGTGGTGACCTGTGGTTTTGGTGGTGCAGGCAAACAATCGGTAGTTACCTTGCTTCTCTTTCTCTAAATATTCTAAGAACGCTTGATAGTTTTTATGACGCGTTACGCGAGCTAAATCATGGTAATCCAAACCAGCGCGGCGGACTTTTTTCTCTTCAAGATCGAAACCCAGAGGTTCAATTAAGTGAAGGTTTGCACCGCAGTTGGCGCATAGTCGAATGATGTTGCCGGTGTTCGGCGCGATTTCTGGTTCGTATAAAGCGATATCAAACATGGTATTGAAATAGAGTTGGTCAAAGAGAGGGGCAGTATATACCCAAGTCACCGAGAGATGCGAGATTCAGCAAAATTGACCTGGGTATGAAAGCAGGCATTAGCGCGGATGTTAATACCGTAAGTATCGATGCTCTTTATAAGAGAGCGTGAGCATAATTTTCTTCAACTGCTCGCCAGTTGACGACGTTCCACCACGCATCAATATATTCTGGGCGACGGTTTTGGTAACTGATGTAATACGCGTGCTCCCATACGTCTAATGCGAGGATTGGTTCACCGCGCACATCCACTACGTCCATCAGAGGGTTGTCTTGATTACTGGTGGACGTAATGTGAATCTCACCATCTTTTACGATCAGCCATGCAAAGCCAGACCCAAAGGTATTGATGGCTGCTTGGGCAAACGCCTCTTTAAATTGCGCAAAGCTACCAAATTTATCGTTAATTGCTTGAGCAAGCGCGCCTTGAGGCTCTCCGCCACCGTTTGGTGACATGCAATTCCAATAAATGATGTGGTTGTAATAGCCGCCACCATTATTACGTACTGCTGGACTGAGCTTAGAGATATTGTCAAAGATCTCGTCTAATGACTGAGTTTCGAGCTCGCTCCCTTCAACGGCATTTACAAACTTATCAAAGTACGTCTTGTGGTGTTTGCTGTAATGCACTTCCATGGTTTTCGCATCGATGTACGGCTCTAGTGAATCGTACGGGTAAGGCAGAGCGGGAAATGTATGTGACATAGTAAATCCTCCTTAATTGGAAAATTTACTTTAATGCTAACGATAATTATTATCAACTTTGATCTTTGTAAGGGTATTCTAAGAAGCCTCACCAATTTCTAAAGTGAGGGTGGGGCTGTGAATCACTCACTCTAGAAATATGGTGCGAATTATTGTTAGTTCATCAAATTGAGACTAACAATTGATCGGTAAGGTGATACTCATGCGCAATCCGCCTAAAGGACTTCGGCTGGCTGCGATCGTGCCACTGTGCTGGCGAATGGCACTTTCGGTAATGGTTAGGCCGAGACCTGTGCCGCCAGAGTGGCGATCGCGTGCCGTGGAAACGCGATAGAACGGGCGAAAAATCGCGGCCAGTTCCTCTTCTGGTACACCTTCTCCATTATCGTCAACCGTGATACGAAGCGTATCGTCATCGGCTTTGATGTCGATTTGTACCTCATCTTTTCCGTAGTAAATGGCGTTACGAACGATATTTTCCACCGCACTCATCAGCAGTTTAGGGTTACCGGAAATATTGCGCTTAGGTAATTCTGAATAGTGTAGCTGTTTGCCCATTTGCTCTGCTTCAAACTGCGCATCTTTAATGATCTCTTCCCATAAACTTTCTAATGGCTGTGTTTCGCGAGTCATATGACTGTTCGCCTGCATGCGAGAAAGCTCTAATAGTTCGCTGATCATCTGTTCCAAGCGCTGCGCTTCGGTATCGATACGAGTCAATTCTGGGCTTTCTCCTTGTTTACGCGTCGCTAATGCGCTTGCCATGCGTAGACGAGTTAAAGGTGAGCGCAGCTCGTGAGAGATATCGGATAGCAAACGTTGTTGTCCTGAAATCATTTGATTAACCGCTTCGACCATCTGGTTGAAGCTGCTACCTGCTTGACGAAATTCCGCCGTACCTTTTTCTAAATTTGGGTCTGTGACAAATTCACCTTTCGCCACACGTTGAGCAGCGGCTTCAAGACGACGTGCAGGCTGACTCAAAGCCCAAGCAAGCCATAACAGCAATGGTGTACTAACCAACATGACCGCAAGCAAGAGCTGGAATGGGTGATCAAACAGACGCAGGAGTAGAGGTGGTGGCTCATTCCATTTGAAGCCCACGTACATCAAGATATCGGAACCTGCCAAAGTGATAGGAATTGGGCCCGCAATCATGTATCGACCATACAGCTTCTGCTTTGGATTATTGTAATCTTCGATACTGGTGACAAAGTTTTGCATTGCACGCAATTGAAAATTGCTGCGTTTTTCTGTCGTAAGAACATTACCGCTGTAGTCAGAAAAAAACACTCGTGGGCGAGGGTCGTGCTTGCCGTGGCGGTTGCCCTCGATACGAAAAAGTATGCGGCCTAAATCAGTTTGCTGGCTGTATTTTTGTTGGATTGAGTCACGCGTTTCTACCATACGTTTGTAGTGTTCTTCTGGAATATCGCGAGCTTTGCGTGGGTCCAAATGTGGCAGTGATAGCACGGCTATCAATACTAATAACATGGTGAACCAAAAAATGGCAAAGATGCGTCCATACAGGCTATTGATGTTTGGCAGTTTGATGCGTGATAGGCGCATTAATCCTCCTCAAGCAGCATGTAGCCACGACCACGCAGGGTTTTAATTCGCGGCTTGCCATTGCTTTGATCTGGTAATTTTTTACGTAAGTTCGAGACATGCATATCGATAGCGCGATCAAAAGCAGCGAGTCGTTTACCAAGCACATCTAAGCTCAGTGTCTCTTTGGTCAGCACTTGTCCTGGGTTTTGTACGAAGTGGGTGAGTAGCGCAAACTCGGTTGCCGTGAGATCGAGTAGCTGTTGCTCACAGTACGCTTCTTGCTTACCGGGATAGAGGCGGATTTCTTGATACTCAATGCAATCGCTGTTTTTGGTATTTTTTTGTGTGCTGCTAGTGCGGCGTAAAATCGCGCGGATTCGCGCTAACAGCTCTCGGTCACTAAAAGGTTTTGGTAAATAATCATCCGCGCCCAGTTCCAAGCCGATCACGCGATCAATTTCTTCCCCTTTAGCGGTCAGCATCAAGACGGGAGTTTCCCAATTTTCACGTAAGCGTTTCAGCGTTTCCATGCCATTGAGTTTTGGCATCATGACATCCAACAAAATCAAATCAATCTTATCATTGATCGCGGCTAAGCCGGCTTCACCGTCATTTGCTTCGCTGACGTCAAACCCTTCGAAACTGAGTACTTCTTTTAATAAGCTGGTTAGCTCGATATCGTCATCGATTAAAAGAATGTTTGCCATGGGGGCACCTATAGTAAGTTACCGATAGCCTAATATTACATTGGAATGATGCGCAACGAAGAGGAGAAAAATCACTCTTTACGATTCTTTACGCTCCCTATACGTCGCTTTACCTAGCGGGTCGTATTCTATACTCAAGCGCTGTGAGAACAGCTCAGAAGAACCACTCACCTGTGTAAGGAATCGTATTATGAAGTCTGCAAAAAAACTTGTGTTAGCTGCTGTTGTTCTACCTCTTACTCTTGGCGCCGCAAGCGCATTCGCTTACGGTGGTAAAAACCATCATAAAGGTCCTCGTGACGAATGCGGCATGGGTATGGACCGAGGTGTCATGCGTCAACTAGACCTGACTGATGCACAAAAAGATCAGCTAAAAGAAATGCGTGAAGCAAACAAAGCAGAAATGAAAGCAAAATTCGCTGATGGCAAAGAAGCACGTATGGCTGAGCGTCAAGCGCATCACGTAAAAGTACAATCGCTTTTGCTGGCGGATAACTTTGATGAAGCTCAAGCTAGCGAATTAGCAAAAGAGATGGTTGAGCGCCAAACGGAACGTCGCGTGCAAATGCTAGAAAGAAAGCACCAAATGCTTAGCGTATTAACACCTGAGCAGAAAGCGAAATTTGTTGAGCTACAAAATGAACGTATGCAAGAGTGTGGCGACAGAATGCACAAGCGCATGGAAAAGTCGCGCAATAATTAAGTCATGAATTGATGTTATATAAAGAGGCAGCCATTGGTTGCCTCTTTTTGATCTGGTTATTTCATGGTCATTCAATATACTCAACGTATGGTTTTAGTTAACTCTTTGATTATGAAACAGCAATACGCACGTTTAGTTACGACCGCCGCTTGGACTGCAACCATTGTGGCGACGCTTCTTCTGATAGTAAAAGTCATCACGTGGTGGGTAACCGGCTCAGTGAGTTTATTGGCGTCATTGATTGACTCCATGTTAGATATCGCGGCTTCGGTTGTGAATCTTGTGGTGGTTCGTTACGCCTTACAACCGGCAGACCGCGAACATGCGTTTGGACATGGTAAAGCTGAGTCCTTAGCGGCCCTAGCCCAAGCAATGTTTATTTCGGGCTCGGCAGTATTTTTGATTCTTAACGGGATTGACCGATTTTTCCGCCCGCATGCTTTACACGCACCGGAGTTAGGTGTGTATGTATCGCTGTTTGCGATTGTGGTCACACTTGGCTTGGTGATGTTCCAAAAACATGTGGTTCGCGTGACGGGGAGCCAAGCAATAGCGGCGGATTCTCTGCATTATCAGACTGACTTGTATATGAATGCTGCGATCATGGTTGCTCTGGGGCTCAGTTATTTTGGAGTGACTCAAGCGGATGCTGTGTTTGCGATTGGTATTGGTGTCTTCATTCTTTATAGCGCTTTCAAAATGGTCAGCGAAGCGATTCAAACCTTACTTGATAGAAAGTTGCCCGATGAAGAACTTGAGCAAATTAACCAAGCTTGTTTGAGCGTAAAAGGGGTATTGGGCGTGCATCAGTTACGCACGCGAATGTCCGGACCGACGCGCTTTATACAGTTGCATTTAGAGCTAGACGATAACTTACGATTAATTGAGGCGCATTACATCGCTGATAAAGTGGAAGATAATTTATTGGCTCTGTTTCCTGATGCGGACGTATTGATCCATCAAGATCCATTGTCTGTCGTTTTCGGACCTGAGAAAGAGCAGAAAGCGCAAGATTGGTAGGCTTGAAAAATCCATCAGTGCCCGACGACAAACAGGTACTTATTGACTATCTTTCCATCAATACTTATTAAGATTCGTGATCCTGATATGAATCAACAAAGTTTCATAGAGAAACTGTAATACTCTTACATAAGTAGAAAAGTTACATAAAAAAGTGCGTTTTCATTGGTAATCCTGTAGAGGAAATGTAACATAACGCACAGTTCTGGATTATGCAGGTTGCTTGGTAACAAGGGGCCTAAAAGAAAATTAAATAATTGATTGCCAAAGATCGAGGGTGAGCATGATTAAGAAGATCGGTGTTTTAACAAGTGGCGGTGACGCACCTGGTATGAACGCTGCGATACGCGGCGTAGTACGTACAGCACTATCCGAAGGATTGGAAGTATTCGGTGTGTACGACGGCTACCTAGGCCTATACGAAGGCCGCATCGAGAAGCTAGATCGTTCTAGCGTTTCAGATGTGATCAACAAAGGTGGTACGTTCCTAGGTTCTGCACGTTTCCCTGAATTTAAACAAGTGGAAGTTCGTGAAAAAGCGATTGAGAACCTGAAAAAACATGGTATCGATGCACTAGTGGTAATCGGTGGTGATGGTTCGTACATGGGTGCGAAGAAACTGACTGAAATGGGTTACCCATGTATCGGTCTTCCGGGCACAATCGACAACGATATCGCAGGTACGGATTACACTGTGGGCTACCTAAGTGCACTAAACACCGTTATCGATGCAATCGACCGTCTACGTGATACTTCTTCATCTCACCAACGCATTTCAATTGTAGAAATCATGGGCCGTCACTGTGGTGATTTGACTCTGATGTCTGCAATTGCGGGCGGTTGTGAATACATCATCACTCCGGAAACTGGTCTAGACAAAGACAAGCTGATCAGCAACATCCAAGATGGTATCGCTAAAGGTAAGAAACACGCGATCATCGCGCTTACTGAGCTAATGATGGATGCTAATGAACTAGCACGTGACATCGAAGCCGCGACAGGTCGTGAAACTCGTGCAACAGTACTTGGTCACATCCAACGTGGTGGTCGTCCAACTGCATTTGACCGCGTACTAGCATCTCGTATGGGTAACTACGCTGTTCACCTATTGATCGAAGGTCATGGTGGTCGTTGTGTAGGTATCGTGAAAGAGCAACTTGTTCACCACGATATCATCGACGCAATCGAAAACATGAAGCGTCCAATACGCAACGATCTATACAAAGTTGCTGAAGAGTTGTTCTAAGCAAGCTTGAAATAGATAAACAAAACCGCGGCTTTCCGCGGTTTTTTTGTATTTGAGAATCAACAAAAAAGAAACTAGCGATAGACGAGTGCTAAGACACGCTGCTCTGCTCTATGAGCGTTAACTTGCGCTCGCGCAGCGCAAACAAGTAGCCCAGTAGCCCACCCAACGTATTTCCAACCGCGATACCGATAAACAAGCCTTCAATGCTGTAGATTTGGCTCCCGATCCACGCCGATGGCAAGGTAAAAATGAACAGCCGCATAAAGCTCCACTGGAATGCACGCAATGGCTTGTGCATCGCATTCAAACCACTGACTAACATCATCACGATGCCTTGGAAGCCATAACTAAATGGCACCACCAGTAAATAATGCCAAAGCAGGTTTTTCACCGCATCTTCCTGAGAAAATAGCGCAGCCAGAGGAATGCTCAGTGGCACCATCATCAAGAAGATAAACCCTTGGAATACCACTGCAAAACGCATGCTAATAAATAAACCGGAAAAGGCTCGTTGCGGTTGTTTGGCTCCTAAATTTTGTGCCATAAACGGTGTGAGGGCAGAGGTCAGCGACATCAATACTAGAATCAATATGGACTCAATACGCTGCGCTGCGCCGTAAGCAGCAACCGCCGCTGTACCGTGGTTGGATAACAGCATCATCAGAATGGCACCGGACAACGGATTCATCGCGTTTGATAGCGCAGCAGGGGTACCAATTTTTAGTGTCTGTTGCCAGTCTTGTTTCAGCAAAGCCCATTGGGGTTGAGCAAGCAATTTTTCCCGTTTAATTAGCACATAGAATGAGCCACACAAAGCACCTAACCAGCTAAAGGCACTTGCTATGGCTGCGCCTTGAATGCCAAGTTCCGGAAAAGGGCCATAACCGAAAATCAACAATGGATCGAGCATGCCATTAATCAAACCAGCCAACATCATGACTTTTGCTGGTGTTTTTGTGTCGCCAGTAGCTCGGATAGCACTGTTGCCCGCCATTGGGATCACTAGCAGAGGAATGGTGAGATACCAGACCTGCATATATTGCTCAATAAGAGGGATGAGATCATCAGACGCACCAAGAAAACGAAACAATGGCGCAATGGTGGTAAAGCCAATAGAAGACGCGATAGCCACAAGTAACACGGCTAACAACAAACCATGGGTGGTGAACCGAGCAGCTTGTGGTGCATGACCTTGCCCAAGCAAGCGACCAATATTGGTCGATAGTCCCATCCCAATCCCCATCGTAATGCAATTAACCGCAAAGGTGACAGGAAAGGTATAGCTGATAGCCGCTAGCGCTTGAGTGCCAAGCAACGAGATAAAAAACGTGTCCACCAAGTTAAACATCAAAATTGCGATCATGCCCATGGTCATGGGTACGGTCATTTTCCGCAGCGTTTCAGGAATGGGTGCGGTCAACAAACCATGCTTATCGGTCGCTTGGGGTTCCAGCTTGTTATTTTCCTGCATGTGTGACAACTATCTGGTGAGCAAACTGCAAGGATACAAGAAAGCGAGATGCCGAGCGAGTGAGCATTTCTAACGCAAACCGTTGCCTAGTTGTTCGTTATTTTAACTAAGTCACAAAAATTTTGTGCCACCCCCTTGGGATCGCTGCTTCGACCCCTTATATAGGGATCACGTGTCTGGGGCTACAGTCCCTAAGGACAATTATCAAATAAACATGGAAATTTTCAGGAGAGACGACCGATGAACATTCGTCCATTACATGACCGAGTTATCGTTGAACGTAAAGAAGTTGAATCTAAGTCTGCTGGTGGCATCGTTCTGACTGGTTCTGCTGCAGAAAAATCGACTCGCGGTGTTGTTCTAGCTGTGGGTAAAGGCCGCATCCTAGAAAACGGCACCGTACTGCCACTAGACGTTAAAGTCGGTGATACCGTTATCTTTGCTGAAGGTTACGGTACAAAAACTGAAAAAATCGACGGTAAAGAAGTGCTTGTCATGTCTGAAAACGACATCATGGCGATCGTTGAATAATAGCAATCATTGAGTAATTTTTTGCTCAGATTCAATTACGAAATTACACACAAAGAATTTTAGAAAGGAAATCAAAGATGGCTGCTAAAGACGTTAAATTTGGTAATGACGCACGAGTTAAAATGCTGGAAGGTGTAAACGTTCTGGCTGACGCAGTAAAAGTAACACTGGGTCCTAAAGGACGTAATGTCGTTCTAGACAAATCTTTTGGTGCACCGACTATCACTAAAGATGGTGTATCAGTAGCGCGTGAAATCGAGCTGGAAGATAAATTCCAGAACATGGGCGCACAAATGGTTAAAGAAGTTGCGTCTAAAGCAAACGACGCAGCGGGTGACGGTACAACAACAGCAACGGTACTAGCACAATCTATCGTTAACGAAGGTCTAAAAGCAGTCGCAGCGGGCATGAACCCAATGGATCTTAAGCGTGGTATCGACAAAGCTGTTGCTGCGGCAGTTGAGCAACTAAAAGAGCTTTCTGTTGAATGTAACGACACAAAAGCGATCGCGCAGGTTGGTACTATCTCTGCAAACTCAGACGCAAGCGTAGGTAATATCATTGCAGAAGCAATGGAGCGTGTGGGTCGTGATGGCGTTATCACGGTTGAAGAAGGTCAGGCGCTACAAGACGAGTTAGACGTAGTAGAAGGTATGCAGTTCGACCGCGGTTACCTGTCTCCTTACTTCATCAACAACCAAGAATCAGGCAGTGTTGATCTAGAAAACCCATTCATTCTTCTAGTAGACAAGAAGATCTCAAACATTCGTGAGCTTCTTCCAACGCTAGAAGCTGTCGCGAAAGCATCTCGTCCACTGCTTATCATTGCAGAAGATGTAGAAGGCGAAGCGCTAGCAACATTGGTTGTGAACAACATGCGTGGCATCGTAAAAGTTGCAGCTGTGAAAGCACCTGGCTTCGGTGACCGCCGTAAAGCAATGCTACAAGACATCGCTATCCTAACTGGCGGTACTGTGATTTCTGAAGAGATCGGTCTAGAGCTAGAAAAAGTTGCACTAGAAGATCTAGGTCAAGCGAAGCGTGTTTCTATCACGAAGGAAAACACGACTATCATCGATGGTATCGGTGAAGAAGAGATGATCTCAGGCCGTGTTGCTCAGATTCGTCAACAAATCGAAGACGCAACTTCAGACTACGACAAAGAGAAACTACAAGAGCGCGTAGCTAAACTGGCTGGCGGTGTTGCAGTAATCAAAGTCGGTGCAGCGACTGAAGTTGAAATGAAAGAGAAGAAAGACCGTGTAGAAGATGCGCTAGCAGCAACTCGCGCAGCGGTTGAAGAAGGTGTTGTTGCTGGTGGTGGTGTTGCACTTATCCGCGCGGCATCTAAGATTGCTCACCTAACGGGTGACAACGAAGAACAAAACGTTGGTATCCGCGTTGCACTACGTGCAATGGAAGCGCCAATCCGTCAAATCACGAAGAACGCAGGTGAGGAAGACTCAGTTGTTGCGAACAACGTGAAAGCGGGTGAAGGTAGCTACGGCTACAACGCGGCAACAGGCGAATACGGCGACATGCTAGAAATGGGTATCCTAGATCCAACTAAAGTTACTCGTTCTGCACTACAATTCGCAGCATCGGTTGCAGGTCTGATGATCACAACTGAAGCGATGGTTACTGACCTACCGCAAAAAGACGCGCCAGCGATGCCTGACATGGGCGGCATGGGTGGCATGGGCGGTATGGGCGGCATGATGTAAGCCAGCTTATCTCATCGCTCTAGGGAAACCTTATAGCGGAAAGATAACCGACCAAACCCTTAAAAGTCGAGGCAGATGCCTCGACTTTTTTATGCGTGTCACCTGAGAAACATGACGTTCTGGTGTGGCTTATCATGAAATTTTTGAGCGTAAAAAGCGCCATTTCAGAAGCAAAAAATCGAAGAGAAATATTTTTTCTTTTGAGTCAGATGGTTAAATCTGACCTATTGCTAACACTTTTTGAACGGGGACAGAGCAAAATCTGAACATTACACTATGTTGTAAATTGTTGCTTCCCATCATGGAGATGAAAATGAAAAAGCTTATGACGTCATTGGCGGTTGCAGCCGCTATCGCATCACCTGTTGCTTTTGCCGACAGTACACCTGTGATGTTCTCTACTATCGATAACACAAACGCACCCTCTAATTCTTCAGTAGGTGGCGTTCGTTTAGCTGTGTTGCATGGGCAGGTAAATGAGGTTAAAGGTGTCGACTTTTCACTGCTTGGTATGTCAGAAACGGATCGTACGACAGGTGTGAACTTCGGTCTGTTTTTTGGCGCAGCAAAAGTAAATCAAGAAATGAAAGGCGCGTCTTTAGGCTTAGTTAACTGGAACCAAGGTCAGACGACGGGTGTTAACTTGGGTGCTGTTAACATTACGAACAACGTAAAAGGCTTGAACTGGAGCGCGGTGAACTATTCTGAAGGCTACACCATGGCGGATGTGGGCTTAGCGAGTATCTCTAAGAAGTCTAATTTCCAGTTTGGTTTCTTCAACATGACCGATCAAATCGATGGTGTGCAAATTGGTCTTTTGAACTGTGCGGATAACGGTTTCTTCAAGTGTTTCCCACTCATCAACTTTGCTAAGTAATCCCTGAGAAAGTCAGAATCTTTATACACAGAAAGCCCTCGATGTTCGTCGAGGGCTCTTTAATTGCTGATGAGATGAAGCGAGTTTCTCGGAGCGTTAACTATTTAATTAATCGTGATGAAGTTTTGCGTTGTTGAATTCTTTGATGAACACCGCGGCGTAATGCTTTGATGTGGTTTTCTGCTTTATCCACACCTAACAACACGGTTAATGTCAGGAGAGTAATAACCACCGACTGCGTTAAATAACCCAAACCTATCATCAAACCTAAACCTGCTAGCACCCATATTACAGCCGCGGATGTTACGCCATGGATTTTTCCATCAAGTGTCATCATAACGCCAGCGCCTAAGAAGCCGACGCCAGTAATGATCTGACCAAGCACTCGTGCTTGATCAAGTGTATTTGGCGATAACGACACTGCCATCGACATAAACAGGTAGGTGCCTGAAATAATTAATATTGCTGTGCGAATGCCAACCGGTTTACCACGAGTTTGGCGCTCTATACCGATCATGAGCCCATTAATGGCGCAGCATAGTAGGGCAGGCCAACTGAATGGGCCAAGATCGAAAATTTGTTCGAATGCTGTATGCATCTTGACCTCCAAAAGTGCGGAGTATGCATAGACTTACCGTGCAAAGCGAACAAAAATAATCAATCTAGACGACAAATTTAATTGAGCGTCAGAGCTTATTCTAAATGCAAATCCAACGGCGTTTTACTTGGCCTGCCACCAATTTCTCGTGTGAGTTTTGGTACCAGATAACCCGATACACGCGTGATGAGTCCGCGCATAATAGCTTTCGCTTCTTCGTCCGAAATAAAGTAGTGCGCTGCGCCTTGCACCTTATCAAGAACGTGGAGGTAATAAGGCAAGATGCCCGCGTCAAATAAGGCCTCACTTAACGCCACTTGAGCTTCTACCGAATCATTCACGCCTTTCAGCAGAACGCCTTGGTTTAGAAGCGTAACGCCCGCTCTTTTGAGCTTGAACATCTGTTCAGCAAATTCGTCATTGATTTCGTTGGCATGGTTGATGTGAGTGACGAGGATGATTTGTAACCTTGATGCTTGCAGCAGTTGGCATAGTTCATCAGTGACTCGAGCAGGAATCACCACAGGTAAACGGCTATGAATACGCAGACGTTTGATGTGAGGAATATGAGCAATGTGCTCTAAAAGCCAATGAATCTCATCGTCTTTTGCCATTAATGGATCACCACCTGAGAAGATGACTTCGTTCAACTCTGGTTGTTGTGCCATGTACTCTAAGCACTTGGTCCAGGCTTGTTTCCCGCTTTTGTTCTCTTGATAAGGGAAGTGACGACGAAAACAGTAACGGCAATTTACCGCGCAGCCACCTTTGACAATCATCAGGGCGCGGTTGCGATACTTGTGTAGCAGGCCAGGGACTTCATTGTCCTGCTCTTCCAATGGATCATTGGAGTAACCCGGATGCACCTCAAATTCGTCGCTCAGTGGTAAAACCTGACGTAAAAGAGGGTCTTTAGGGTTGCCTTTCTCCATCCTATCGACAAAACTTTGCGGTACACGCTGTGCAAATAGCTTGCGCGCGGCAAACCCGTCTTGCCACGGTGAAGGATCAATTTCCAGTATTTCGAGCAATTTTGCAGGATCAGAGATCCCATTCGCCAACTGTTTGAGCCAGTTTTGCTCAACAGATTCGACTTTTCGGGTTATTATGTGCGGCATTGAATTTAGCTCTAAGAATGTAAGAGGAAAAAATGGCTACAGTTAGCACCAATGAATTTAAAGGCGGTCTTAAGTTAATGCTTGATAATGAGCCTTGTGTAATTCTGGAAAACGAATACGTTAAACCAGGTAAAGGCCAAGCGTTCAACCGTGTTAAAATTCGTAAACTTCTTTCTGGTAAAGTGCTAGAGAAAACATTCAAGTCTGGTGACACTTGTGAAGTGGCAGACGTAATGGATATCGACCTAGATTATCTATATTCAGACGGCGAATTCTACCACTTTATGAACAGTGAAACGTTTGAACAGATCGCAGCGGATGCAAAAGCGGTAGGTGAAAACGCTAAGTGGTTGGTAGAAAACAACACTTGTATGATCACTCTTTGGAACGGTAACCCAATTACTGTTACTCCACCAAACTTCGTTGAGCTAGAAGTTGTAGACACAGATCCAGGCCTGAAAGGTGATACTCAAGGTACTGGCGGTAAACCAGCGACGCTATCAACTGGCGCTGTTGTTCGTGTTCCTCTGTTCATCTCAATTGGTGAAGTGATTCGTGTAGATACTCGTACTGCTGAATACGTAGGTCGTGTGAAGTAAGCACTTTATATGATTGTTAGAAAGGTCGCTTCGGCGGCCTTTTTTATTGCCTGTGATTCTTCTCTTTTAATCCCTCTGCGTAAAACATCGATATCCTCCGCAAATTTTTGATGATTTTGTATTATTCGTAAAAATCTTATTTATTCCATGAATCTGTCGATTATTCCTTAATGTAACATTTTGATACATTAGTACTTGTCGCTGAGTTGCATAGCAATCTGATTTTTATCGATTTAACTCAGTAACAATCCAAAAAGGAGAACAAAATGGAAAGCAGAGGTTTAGGAAGGGGTTTAAAGGTGGAAGAAAGACGTCAGTTACTACATAAAGGATTAAAAGCAGCCGTATTTGGCGTACCGCTGTTGGCAATAGGCTTAACGATTAATAGCTCGGTGCTGATGACCGATGCGGGTTACAGCTACGTGCATCAGAATAATATTACTGGTGAGTTGGATGTGTTTACTGAACCTGGCATTCATTTTCGCATGCCATTTCTGTCCAAAATCACCAAGTATGACCAAGTGATCACCGTGTCATTCGGTAACAGCAAGGGCGAAGATTTTTATCAACGCCTTGATGCGATTCAGGTTCGATTTGCCGACACCTATATTGGTCAGATCCCCGTAACATTCCGCTTTAAGCTCAGTAATGACCCTGAAGCGGTGAAGAAGATGCATAAAGAGTTCCGCAACAACAGTAACTTGATCGATGCGCTGCTTGTAAAGAACGCACGTAACGTAACGGTGATTACCGCAACCCAATACACGGGTGAAGAGTTTTTCCAAGGTGGTTTGAACCAGTTCAAATCGAAACTTGGCGATCAGTTACGAGAGGGGATTTATCTAACAGAGCGACGTCAGGTTGAAGTGGAAGAGTTGGATCTTGCGCCTGTTGGGGCGAATCAAGCTAATCCGAACCAATTACAGCGCACCAATCAACTGGTTTGGAAAACCGTACCTGTCGTAGACAAAACCGGGCAACCGATTCGTCAAGACAATCCGTTACAACAATACGGTATTCAAGTGACGCAGGTGACCATTGGTGACCCACAGCCCGAAAAGCAATTAGATCAGCTATTGGCAGATAAAAAGCGTTTAGTGGCGGATCGTATTCGCGCGATTCAGGAACAAGAAACGTCGAAAGCACAGGCAGAGACCGAGCAGTTACGCAAAGAGATTCAACGAACACGTGAGGTGCAAGACGCTCAGCGTGGTAAAGAACTCGCAATTATTGCTCAGCAAAAAGAAGTGGAAGTTGCACGTCAGATTGCAGAGCGTGAAATCGTTGAAGTGGAAAAAACCAAACGACTTGCTGAAGTTGAGAAGGAGAAAGAGCTAGCTATCGCAGAGGCTAACTTAGCGATTCAAAAAGCGAACGCACTTTCTGCTGAGTTTGAAGCGAAAGCGATATTAGCGAAAGGTCGCGCAGAATCTGAAGTCCTAAAAGGTAAGTATGCGGCGTTAGGAGCAAACCGTGAAGTTTACTTGGCAGAATTGAATCGAGACGTAGCGAACTCGCTGTACAACAATTTGCAAAACTTCCAAGTTCAGATGCCACAAAATTACATTGGTGGAAGTGACGAAACGGGCTTGAAAACAAACCTAGATGTGATTACTGGCTTTGGTGCTCTGGGTCTTATGGACCAGACAAAGAAGGTCGCACAGCAATAAGATTATGGGTGGTCAAGAGCTTAAAAAGCAAAAAGATCATAGGTAACCCAAAGCAATAAAAAGCTGGCATTTAGCCAGCTTTTTCTTTTTTGGTCAGTCGCTTAAATCATGAAGATAAAGATAACTGCTAGTGCAGTGATGAGGCCTGCAAATGCATAGCATGCAATTTTACCAATCACACCAGTGTGGAATTTAAGGTCGTGCATGCCGTGATGTACACGGTGCATTGCATGCCACATTGGCAATGCTAGCGTGCCAATGATGAATAGCGCACCGATGATGCTGGTTGCGAATGCAGAGACACGCTCGTAGCTCATCGCTTCTGCGTCAATCACGCCTAGTGGTACCAAGATGCCCAGCACCAATACCGTGATTGGCGTGATCATCGCGAACCAAGTACCACCTGCGCCAAACAGACCCCACCAGATTGGCTCATCAGAACGTTTTGGTGATGTGTTTACACTATAATTCGGTTTCATTGCTCAGCTCCTTACACCACGATGAGAACGATCAGTGAGATGAACGCAACCGCGGCCCACTGAGTCAATACGATGATCTTCTTGTCTACGGGTTTGCCTTTCAAACGAATTGGCATTACTTGTGGCATCATGCTGAAGAAAGTTTGAGCGTGAAATAAGCTACCGAGTAGTGCAACGATGTTGATTGCGACTACGATTGGGTTCGCCATGAACGCTAACCAACCTTGCCATGCTTCAGGACCTTTCACCAAGCAACCTAAACCGAAAGTTAGGAACAGAGTGAATAGGATTAACGGAAGCACCGTAGCTTCACGTAGCATGTAGAAGCGGTAGAAAGGATGGTTCTTCCACCAAGTGCGTTTTACTTCACGAACGTAAGGTTTACGATTGCTCATCCTTATGCCTCCACTTTCTTTGGTGAACCATCAGGTTTCAACATAGCAATCACGAAGTCCATAGAAGACTCCACTTTGCCTTGGTTTACTGCCGCTGCTGGGTCAACGTTCTTCGGACAAACTTCAGAACAGTAACCAACAAACGTACAACCCCAAGCACCGTTTTCACCGTTGATAAGCTTCATGCGCTCATCTTTACCGTTGTCACGGCTGTCTAGGTTGTAGCGGTGGGCTAGCGTTAGTGCAGCAGGACCGATGAACTCTGGGTTAAGACCAAACTGAGGACATGCGGCATAGCACAGACCACAGTTGATACAGCCAGCGAACTGCTTGTATTTCGCCATCTGTTCTGGCGTTTGCAAGTTCGTACCGTCTTCTGGTTTACGGTCGTTACCAATGATGTATGGTTTGATTGCTTCAAGACGTTCGATAAACGGTGTCATATCAACAATCAAGTCTTTCTCGATTGGGAAGTTTGCTAGAGGCTCGATAGTCACGCCGTCAGGGTAGTCACGTAGGAAGCTCTTACAAGCAAGTTTCGGTACGTTGTTCACCATGATGCCGCAAGAACCACAGATCGCCATACGGCAAGACCAACGGTAAGACAGATCTTTGTCTAGGTGATCTTTGATGTAGCCAAGTGCGTCAAGCACAGACATGGTTTCATCGAATGGTACTTCGAATGTTTGCTTGTATGGTTCTGCATCTTTTTCTGGGTCGTAACGCAGGATGTCTACTTTTTGAATGCGATTTGCTGACATTATGCTTGCTCCTCTGCGTTCTTCTCTTCAGCCGCTGCTTTTTCTGCTGCTTCACCGTATAGACGAGCTTTTGGTTGTGACTTAGTGATGGTCACATTGCTGTAATCGATACTTGGTGCTGACTCTGGCTTGTAGAAAGCAAGTGAGTGTTTTAGGAAGTTCACGTCATCACGCTCTGTACAACCATCGTCTAGACGTTGGTGCGCGCCGCGCGACTCTTTACGTAGAATCGCAGAGTGAACCATCGCTTCTGCGACTTCTAGGCCGTAACCCACTTCGATTGCGTATAGAAGGTCTGTGTTGAACACTTTACCTTTGTCTTTGATGCTGATGCGTTTGTAGCGTTCTTTCAACTCAGTGATTTTGTCGATAGTCGCTTGCATCAAATCTTCTTGGCGGTATATACCACAGCCCGCTTCCATGGTGTGGCCCATTTCTGTGCGTATTTCTGCCCAGTTTTCGTCGCCTTCTTGGTTCATCAGTTTCGCGATGCGCTCTTCAACGGCTTTGACTTGCGCGTCAATTGCCGCGTCGTTCCAGCCTTTGAATTCTGCTGCGCGTTTCACTGCATTTTCACCCGCTACGCGGCCAAATACCACGAACTCAGCCAGTGAGTTAGAACCTAGACGGTTTGCACCGTGAAGACCAACAGACGCACATTCACCCACCGCGAATAGGCCTTTAATGCGAGTTTCACAACCGCCGTCCGTTTCAATACCACCCATGGTGTAGTGAACGGTTGGACGAATTGGAATTGGCTCTTTTGCAGGGTCCACGTTTACGTAAGCTTTTGCTAGCTCACAGATGAACGGTAGACGCTCTTGTAGGTACTCTTCACCAAGATGGCGAAGGTCTAGGTGCACCACGTCACCCAGTGGGTGTTTGATGGTGTTGCCTTTCTGTTGTTCGTGCCAGAAAGCTTGAGAAACTTTGTCACGAGGACCCAGTTCCATGTATTTGTTCTTCGGTTGGCCAACTGGAGTTTCAGGACCCATGCCGTAATCTTGTAGGTAACGGTAGCCATTCTTGTTAACGATGATACCGCCTTCACCACGACAACCTTCCGTCATCAGGATACCTGTACCAGGAAGACCGGTTGGGTGGTATTGAACGAATTCCATATCACGTAGAGGAACGCCGTGACGGTAAGCCATTGCCATACCATCGCCCGTTACGATACCGCCGTTGGTGTTACAGTGGTAAACACGGCCCGCGCCACCTGTTGCTAGAACAACCGATTTTGCTTTGATAGTAACAAGCTCGCCTTCAGACATGTGAATAGCAATCAGACCTTGAACTTCGCCTTCATCAACAAGCAGATCCACCACAAAGTACTCATCAAAACGTTTGATGTTGCTGTACTTCATTGATGTCTGGAATAGCGTATGAAGCATGTGGAAGCCAGTTTTGTCTGCAGCGAACCAAGTACGTTCAACCTTCATACCACCAAAGCGGCGTACGTTGACTTCACCGTTCTCTTTACGACTCCATGGGCAACCCCATTGCTCCATTTGGATCATTTCGCGAGTCGCGTTCTCTACAAAGTATTCAACAACATCCTGTTCACATAGCCAGTCACCACCGCCAACAGTGTCGTTGAAGTGGTTGTCTAAGCTATCTTCATCCTTGATAACTGCTGCTGAGCCACCCTCTGCAGCGACCGTGTGGGAGCGCATTGGATAAACTTTAGAAATCAGAGCGACTTCTAAGTCTGGGTTTGCTTCAGCCGCTGCAATAGCAGTACGAAGACCAGCGCCGCCTGCGCCGATGACTGCGATATCTGTGGTGATAATTTGCACAGTTATCCTCCAGTGTGTGATTGCGGAAATCCGCTTGTTATTGTCATTACGAGGCGCTCTTTAAAAAGAACTCCCCAAAAGTAGTAGGGTTAGTGTAGATGAGCCACATGGCAGAAAAATTGATGTAATTGGGTTTTTGCTTCGGTAATGCACTTAAGGGCATAGAATTTATAGGTTATGTGACTGCTATCACGGCATCGAGGTTTTGGCCCTCAAGCATTAACATTAGGGATGTTAAGCCTGTGTTGCGTGACATTAACCGCATGGATAATAGGATTTTAACTGAGTGTTTTTTGTTCTGCGGCACGAGTAATGCTTGCCTCAGATTGGCGAGCTCATTAGTAAAAAGAAGAAGGGATATTCCTCTCTTCTTGAAGAGTAAAAAGCATGTAGAATGAGACTTTCCTCGCTGAATTAAAGTTTGAGAGATTTGTTATGCAAACCAACTGGCAACCTACTGCTTCCATTGACCAACTTCGTCAACGTGCGACGTTAATCGCGTCGATTCGACAATTCTTCGCTGACCGACAGGTGATGGAAGTCGATACGCCAGCCATGAGTCACGCAACCGTGACTGACATCCATTTGCATACTTTCCAAACCGAGTTTGTTGGCCCAGGCTATGCCGATGGCAGTAAGCTGTTTTTTATGACCAGCCCAGAATTCCATATGAAGCGCCTTTTGGCTGCGGGCAGCGGTTGTATTTATCAAATCAACAAAGCATTTCGTAATGAAGAGAATGGTCGCTACCACAACCCTGAATTCACGATGTTGGAGTGGTATCGCGTTGGCTTTGACCATCATAAATTGATGGATGAAATGGATGACCTGTTGCAGCTGGTATTGAAGTGTGGTGCAGCGCAGCGCATGACGTATCAGCAAGCCGTCATTGATGTGTTGGGTGTGTGTCCACTGGAAGGCTCGATGACTGAGCTGAAAGCGGCGGCAAGCAAGCTGGGTTTGAGTGACATTGCTGAGCCAGAAGAAGATCGCGATACGCTGCTGCAACTACTATTTAGCGTGGGAGTAGAAAACAAAATTGGTCAGGACGTGCCGGCTTTTGTGTACGACTTCCCTGCATCACAGGCGGCGCTTGCGAAAATCAATCCTCAAGATCATCGCGTCGCGGATCGTTTTGAAGTGTACTTTAAGGGGATAGAGCTGGCGAACGGATTTCATGAACTGGATAACCCGAAAGAGCAATTAGCGCGCTTTGAACAAGATAACGCAAAGCGTATCGAAATGGGTTTAAAACCACAGCCGATCGATTATCATCTGATCTCTGCACTGGAAGCAGGGTTGCCAGATTGTGCAGGGGTCGCGTTGGGTATCGATCGTTTGATCATGCTGGCGCTAGGCTGTGACCACATTGATCAAGTGACGGCCTTTCCATTTCCAATTGCATAAGGACGTCCAATGAACCTGACGGCTGCACGTTTTGTCATCTTTAGCTACGCCATATTGATCGCTTTTTTATCTCTGAGTTCAGGTGAACTGCAAGACTGGGGCAATATCGCGTATCTCGACAAAATGCAGCACGCTATGGCGTATAGCGGCTTTGCGTTTTTAGGTTGCTTTTGCGTGTGGCGTTGGCGTCAACGTTGGGCGGTGGCGATTGGTATTTTGCTATTCAGCGCCGTTATTGAGTGGTTGCAAGGGTATGTAGGGCGACAAACTTCTTGGTTAGACCTTGTCGCCAACTCAACTGGCATCTTAACTGGTCTGTTATGTTACCGTATTTGGAGCCTCTATCGACCTAGGTTGGTGAAGTCGCTATACTCGATTCGTTAATGAAGAGGGAACACGATAACAATGAAAACGCGCGACAAAATCGTCTACGCGGCACTGGAGTTGTTCAACCAACATGGTGAGCGAAACATCACCACCAATCACATTGCCGATCACATCGAAATTAGCCCTGGTAATCTGTATTACCACTTCCGCAATAAGCAAGAAATCGTTCGTGAGATCTTTGCGCTTTATTCAGCAGAACTTTTAGAAAGATTTACCCCTATTCAAGGTTCGCAAGAGAGCCTGACTATGCTGAAGAGCTACCTAGACTCTATTTTTACCTTGATGTGGAAATACCGCTTTTTCTACGCAAACTTACCAGAAATCTTGTCACGAGATGAACAGCTACACGAACAGTACATCGATGTGCAAGAGAAGCTGCAAGCGAACCTCATTGCTATTATGCAAGAGTTCGTAACGATGAAGCTGTTGAATGTCGATCAACAACAGTTGAAGTCATTGGTATGTACATTGCACTTGATTGCGTGTAGTTGGTTGGCGTATCAATCCGCGATGGCTTCAAAAACCAACATTACCGAGCAAATGGTGAAGCAAGGGATGTTGCAGATGCTTAATGTCGTTAAGCCATTAGCAACTGAGCAGGGCTTAGAGCAGCTACTGTTATTAGAAGATGCGGTTAGCAATCTACACAGTTAAACGTCAAACTGCTTAATATTTCGAGAGTCACTCTCATTTTCGAGTCGTGGCTCGAGTTGACTTGTCAAATATGCCACGCACAATAGTCCCATACGCTAAAAACCCTTGCTGGGATAAGATTCTCGATAAAGGAACTATCGCCCCATGAATTACGACATTTTTAATGGTGATGCCGATGGCATCATTGCTCTTCTACAATTGCGTTTGGCTGATCCTGTCGATGCCCAGTTAATAACCGGTGTAAAGCGCGACATCAAGCTGGTGGAAAAAGTAGACGTGCAAGCGGGTGATGAGCTGACTGTGTTAGACATTTCGATGGAAAAGAACATGGCAGGTCTAGAGCAAGCTTTGGCTCAAGGCGCGCACGTCTTTTACGCCGATCATCACAAAGCGGGCGACATTCCTCAGCATGGTAATTTGGATGCGCACATCGATCTCGATGCCAACATGTGCACGGCGTTGATTGTCGATAAGTTGCTTGATGGGCGTTTTCATGACTGGGCGATTACGGCGGCTTATGGCGATAACATGATTGCTAAAGCCGATGAGTTAGCGAATAACGCGGGCTTGTTGCAGCAACAGAAAGAGCAGCTAAAAGAGCTGGGTACTTTAATTAACTACAACGGCTACGGATCGAAGGTCGAAGATTTACACTTTCACCCTGCGGAGCTGTACCGAGCTTTGCTGAAGTACCCGTCACCATTTGAAGCTATTGAAGATACGGCCTCGCCATACTACCAATTGCAATCGGCTTACCAACAAGACATGGAGGCGGCTCTCGCAGTGCCTGCCATGCATGAGAGCGGTAAGCTGAAGTTGTTTGAGTTACCAAACACGGCGGCATCACGCCGAATCAGTGGTGTTTATGGCAACTGGCTAGCAAACCAAACCCCTGACTCTGCGCATGCGGTACTTACTGAAAATTCAGATGGGACTTATACGGTTTCACTCCGTGCCCCATTAAACAATAAACAAGGTGCCGTTGCCGTGTGTGGTCAGTTCCCGACAGGTGGGGGGCGAGAGGCGGCGGCAGGAATCAACGCGTTAAGCAAAGATGATGTGAATGCTTTTATTGATGCGGTAGAAACCTACTACGCATAGCGTTTTCCAAAACATGAATACAACAAAGGAGCCGAGTGGCTCCTTTTTTATGACAAGTCAATAAGTCAGATAATCAGCGCTTTAACCAAGATTTCGGATTCTGCGCTTCACTATTACGACGAATTTCGAAGTACAGCGATGGCCTGTCTTGACCGCCCGTATCACCCGCGAGAGCAATCACTTCGCCTGCGGTGACTCGGTCGCCTTCTTTTTTAGTTAAGGCTTGGTTGTAACCATAGAGGGTCATGTCACCTTTGCCGTGGTCGAGCAGTACCACTAAACCGTATCCGCGCAGATACTCCGCAAATACGACAGTTCCGGGATAAACGGCTTTCACTTGTTGACCATAGTTGGCAGACAGCACCATGCCCTTCCAGTTTACCTGCCCGGTTTGTCGCGTACCAAAGTTGTGTAACACACTGCCTTTGAGTGGCCAAGGCAACTTACCGCGCTGTTTGCCGAGTCCGTCCATTGGCACCGCATTACGCTTCGCTGCTTTGGCGATCTCTGCTTTTAAACGGGTTTCGTTGCGTTGCAGCTCGGCTAAGTAGCGTTTGTCATTCTTGATACTGCTCTGAATTTTATTCAGGGTTTGCTTACGCTTGGATTGTGTACTCGCTAGCGCTGTACGTTTTTCGGATTGCTGCTTGAGCAGAGTCTCGATTTGCTCTTTTTCTAGCTCGAGTTGGTTTTTGTTGTGCGCTAATTCTTGGGTTATTTTGGTGATCGCATCAATCACTTCAGCACGTGCTTTAGCTAAATGCTGGAAGTATTGGCTCATGCGGTCTTCTTCCACACCTTGATTTAACAAGTGACCATTGGCTTTCGCTCGCTCGGTTACGTAATACGTTTGCAGTAGCTGTTTGAGTTCTTCTTCTTGCTCTTGACGCTGTGCTTCTTGCAAGGCAATTTTCTCTTCCAGGTTTTCTATGTTTTTGTCTGCTTGCGCGAGATTAGACTTGGTTTGTCGTATTTCACGCTCAAGCTTAGAAATTCCAAGCTCTTGATCTTTTAGTGACTTCTGTAACTCATTGAGCTGCTTTTCTTGGGAAGAGAGCGATTTGCGCTGGCGGCTTATCTCACTGGATACGCCTTTGAGCTCTTGCTGACTCACAGCAGAGGAGGTAATGGGATAAGTGGCAGATAAAGCACAAGTTAATAAAATAGCCGAGCGTAGAACAGGGTGATTTTGTTTTCGCACTTGAGAGTTACCTACCACGTTGTTGTCAAAAAGGTTTGTTGACGATTAAATACCATCTCCATGGATAAAGCTTTGCGACTTGCCGTTAAAGCCTTGATCCATATCGAGAGAGGGTTTGTCCGTTTTTGGACGTCCGACGATTTTTGCAGGCACGCCAGCCACCGTTGTGTGAGGAGGCACGGCTTGCAATACCACAGAGCAAGATCCGATTTTCGCGCCTTCACCGACTTCGATATTGCCAAGAATCTTTGCACCAGCTCCGATCATCACACCCTCGCGAATTTTCGGGTGACGATCACCGCATTCTTTACCAGTACCACCAAGGGTGACATCTTGCAGTATAGACACGTCGTTTTCGACCACGGCAGTTTCACCAATCACGATGCCTGTTGCATGGTCGAGCATGATACCACTACCAATGCGCGCTGCAGGGTGAATATCGACCTGACATGCTACCGAAATCTGATTTTGTAGGTAAGTCGCAAGAGCGTGACGACCTTGCTTCCACAGCCAGTTTGCTACTCGGTAGCCTTGCAGTGCGTGATAGCCTTTTAGGTACAGCAATGGCATTGAGTACATTGAAACAGCAGGGTCGCGATTGACCGTGGCACAAATATCACAAGCCGCGCCGTCAGTGATGGTTGGATCAGCTGCAAAGGCTTCTTCAACCACTTCACGCACAGCCATCGCTGGCATGGAAGCGGTGTTCAATTTGTTAGCCAGAATATAACTCAGAGCGGCACACAAACTTTCATGCTTGATAATGGTGGCATGATAGAAGCTCGCCAGCATAGGCTCTTGTTCTGACATTTCACGGGCTTCTGAGACAATTTTGTTCCAGACTTTTTGTTTTTCGCAGTGTTTCATTCTCAATATCCAGAGTGGTTCTTCCGTGACCCGACAACTTCAATTTTTCTCAGATGAGCTGCAAAGGGCGGTAGATTGCTACTTTCCTTCGGCTTTTTTGTCACGAGCAAGTAAATCTTGCGCTGCTAAGCGCGCATCTTTTCCTTGATACAATACTTGATAAATTTGATCAACTATCGGCATCTCAACACCCATACGTTGAGAGAGTAGCCATACTTCTTTTGTATTGCGGTAACCCTCAACCACTTGGCCAATTTCTTCTTGAGCCGTATCAACGTCTTTACCTTGGCCTAATGCCAAGCCAAAGCGTCGGTTACGTGATTGGTTATCGGTACATGTCAGGACAAGATCGCCTAAACCCGCCATGCCCATAAAGGTTTCTGGCTGTGCACCCAGCGCAGCACCAAGGCGACTCATTTCAGCCAAGCCACGAGTAATTAATGCAGTACGGGCATTGGCGCCAAAACCGATACCATCAGACATACCCGCACCAATCGCAATAACGTTTTTCACAGCGCCACCCAATTGCATACCAATAAAGTCACTATTGGCATATACGCGGAAGGTTTTGCTACAGTGGATTTTTTCTTGTAGATCCGCAACAAATTCAGAATCTGGAGACGCAACAGAGATTGCAGTCGGCATACCCATTGCGAGCTCTTTCGCAAACGTTGGGCCAGACAATACTGCTAGTGAGTAGTTTTCACCGATAATGTCATAAGCGACGTCTTTCAGTAGGCGCCCCGTTTCAGGTTCAAGCCCTTTGGTTGCCCAACAGATGCGAGAGTCTTCGCGCAAGAATGGTTTACAGCTGTTTAGCACGATGCCAAAGACATGGCTTGGAACCACAACCAACAAATCTCGGCTTGCTTGAACGGCTTTTTCTAAATCCGATTCAATGATCAAGCTTTCAGGGAAATCAACACCTGGTAAGAAGGCATGGTTAGCTCGGTCTGCTTCTAGGCGAGCCATGTGCTCTGGCTCGTGTCCCCAAAGGACAACGTTCGCGCCGTTACGAGCGAGTGAGATTGCCAAAGAGGTGCCGTATGAGCCTGCGCCAATCACAGTCATTGCGATGTCTTTACCGTAAGCATTGTTTGTATTTGCTTGTGTCATGCTACCGCCTAATTGTCTTGCTACTAGTAGAATCTAGTTCCTAATCGTCAAATTTTACGCCTTCTGGCGATTAGGAACTAGGAACTTTTGTCAGAAATAAAAAATGCACATTGCATCGGATGGTAGACGCTCTGTGCATTTTATTTGAGTCGGTGACGTCAGCACGGTGGCTATTCGTCACTTATAAAACGTGAATTACGCTTCAGCTTCGCCTTGTTGAGCTTGCTGTTGTAGGTAGTTCATGAATAGCGCGTCAAAGTTTACTGGCGCTAGGTTCAGTTGAGGGAACGTACCTTTAACGACTAGGCTTGAGATAGTTTCACGAGCGTATGGGAATAGGATGTTCGGGCAGAATGCGCCTAGGCAATGTGCAAGTTGACCAGCTTCCATTTGTTCAGCAGTGAAGATACCACCTTGTTGAACTTCACATAGGAACGCAGTCTCTTCTTCGTTCTTCACAGTAACGGTTAGACGTAGAACAACTTCGTAAACGCCTTCACCAAGCTCACGGCTTTGAGTGTCTAGGTCTAGTTTAACGTCTGGGTTCCACTCTTTCTGGAAAATTACTGGAGAGTTCGGCGCTTCAAAAGAAACGTCTTTTAGGAAGATGCGTTGAATTGCGAAGTTTTGTTGTGCGTCTTGAGGTGCTGCTTCAGCCATTTTTTAATCCTTAAATCAATATTTGTTGAGCCTAGAAACGTCTAAGCTCAGAAAACTGGTATGTCCTGAGACTAACTGAGCCAATCTACCTTGACTAGATGAAGCGTGTATTACGTGCAAAGCGTCACAACTTAGTGCTCCAACTGCTTTCAATTTGCTCAGTTTTTTGTCCGCGAGGCTTGGTAAAAGCGCGTTTAAACGCGAACTTTCGTTCTTGCCACGTTCCTACTTCTTACCGCGAACTAACGGCAGGTTCGCTTCGTTCCACGCAATCAAACCATTTTTTAGTAGGCTCACGTTTTCGAAGCCAGCTTTTACTAGTAGGTTTGCGCTTTCTTGAGCGGTCTGTCCTGTCTTACATACAACAATGATTGGGTCTGATTTGTGGTTTTCAAGGCTACCCAAGTTACCCGCTTTGATGTCTGACGGTAAAATGTGAAGTGAGTCGGTGATATGACCTTTTTTGAACTCGTCCTTGGTACGGATATCCACTACAACGCCGTTTTCACGGTTCATAAGATGAGTCAGTTGGTTTACGTTGATTTCTTTGTATGCGGCTGTCGCTGATTTCACGATGTTCATGATAAAGGCGACAAGAAGACCTACCCAAACCAAAGATAGAATCATGTTCTGTTGGAAAAATTCAATGTACTCTTGCATGTCTTGAGCTCTTACGCTGTTGGCGGAAAAATAAAGCAGGAGTATAGCGAGGTTACGGCTCTTAGGCGAGAGGGTTAAAATTTTCTAACGAATAATTGAGATCTCTATAAACCCTTTATGCCCTTACTATCCGTACATTTCGCTCCGGTAGCTTGATTGCTTTTGCCTATTGGACTTATCGGTTTAAGTGACTTCTGTTTTACTGAGAAAAGAGAACAATAGGTATTAACCCATCTTGTTTGATGTTGCTTTAAATTAGCACTGTTTCAAGTGCAAAAATAAGAATGAGAAGCGTAAGAAAACCGAACTTAGACTGGGGTGTACAAAGCGTATTAGGAATGACTATGCTTGTGGAACACGATTGTCGGCACTGACTCGTTGTTCGCTTAACTTGTAAGATAGCAACAATAAATCGCAAACATTATTTGATCTTAACCTACAGTTTTGGTTAAAAAGTGTAGTAAAATTACGCTAGTTTTGTTTCAAGGTTAGATAGGGCAGCGAGGCCCTACGCCAAAAGTTACTTAAATTTGATGAGGTCATCACTATGTCAGCTAAGAAGCCACTGGCTCTAGTTATCCTTGACGGTTACGGTTACCGTGAAGACACAGCAAGTAACGCAATTGCGAATGCGAAAACACCAGTAATGGATGCTCTGATTGCGAATAACCCACACACATTAATCTCTGCTTCAGGCATGGATGTTGGCCTTCCTGATGGTCAAATGGGTAACTCTGAAGTTGGTCACACTAACATTGGTGCAGGCCGCGTTGTATACCAAGACCTGACTCGTATCACTAAATCAATTGCTGATGGTGAGTTCGAACAAACGCCTGCGCTAGTTGAAGCAATCGACTCTGCTGTGAAAGCTGAAAAAGCAGTACACATCATGGGCCTGATGTCTCCAGGCGGTGTTCACTCTCACGAAGACCACATTTACGCAGCAGTTGAAATGGCAGCGGCGCGTGGCGCAGAGAAAATCTACCTACACTGCTTCCTAGACGGCCGTGACACACCACCACGTAGTGCTGAAAACTCACTACAACGTTTCCAAGACCTATTTGCGAAACTAGGTAAAGGCCGCGTTGCTTCTCTAGTAGGTCGTTACTACGCAATGGACCGTGACAACAACTGGGATCGCGTCCAAGTTGCTTACGATCTTCTAACTCAAGCTAAAGCTGAGTTCACAGCAGAAACGGCAGTTGCAGGTCTAGAAGCGGCTTACGCTCGTGAAGAAAACGACGAATTCGTTAAAGCAACAGCTATCAAAGCTGAAGGTCAAGAAGACGCAATCATGCAAGATGGTGATGCGGTTATCTTCATGAACTACCGTGCTGACCGTGCACGTCAAATCACTCGTGCATTCGTTCCTGCATTTGACGGCTTTGAGCGTGCAGTATTCCCAGCAATCAACTTTGTGATGCTGACTCAATACGCGGCTGATATCCCTCTAGCTATCGCATTCCCACCTGCGTCTCTAGAAAACACTTACGGTGAGTGGCTATCTAAACAAGGTCAAACTCAGCTACGTATCTCTGAAACAGAGAAATACGCACACGTGACTTTCTTCTTCAACGGTGGTGTTGAGAACGAATTCGAAGGCGAAGAGCGTCAGTTGGTTGCTTCTCCAAAAGTTGCAACGTACGACATGCAGCCTGAAATGAGCTCTCCAGAACTAACAGAGAAGATGGTTGCGGCTATCAAGTCTGGTAAGTTCGATACCATCATCTGTAACTACCCGAATGCAGATATGGTTGGTCACACTGGCGTTTATGAAGCGGCTGAGAAAGCAATCGAAGCTCTAGATGAAAGCGTGGGTAAAGTGGTTGAAGCAATCAAAGAAGTTGGCGGTCAACTATTGATCACTGCGGATCACGGTAACGCAGAAATGATGATCGACCCTGAAACTGGCGGCATCCACACTGCTCACACTAACCTACCAGTACCTCTAATCTATGTAGGTGACAAAGCGGTTGAATTCAAAGAAGGCGGTAAACTGTCTGACCTTGCACCAACCATGCTTTCTCTAGCTGGTCTAGAAATCCCAGCAGAAATGACGGGTGAAGTACTAGTTAAATAATTAACTAGCGGCTCTGAATGACAAAAGCCCGAGTTTAAACTCGGGCTTTTTTTGTATCTGGCAATAAGGGCTGGTCTGTAAGGTTACTGAACCAAAATGCCCGCACCAATCACAGCTAGGGCTGCGCCCAACCATGCAAATCGGTTTGGTCGGCGTTTCGTGTAAATCCAGAGCAGTGGTAGCAACATAATTGGCGTGGTTGAAGATAGCAGTGCAACCATACCTACATTTCCTTCTTGCAGTGCGTATAAGATTAGCGTCATGCCGACGGCCATCGCCAAGAAACCATTAAGTGCAGTAATACCAAATACGCGCCAAGTAATGTGTTGCGTCGAGCGAGCGACTTTGACCCCTAGAATTAACAACATGCTGTGGGCGAAAAAGGCACTGATCATTCGAATAGCAGAAGCCGCAACTGGGTCAATACTGGTTTGCATTACTGGCTTGGCGATGATGCCGCCCAATGCTTGGCACATTGCTGCGGTTAAGCCAAGTCCAATACCCACCCAGATGTTACCTTTAATGTCTTCCAAGACGTTATTCACTTGACCTCTTCGGCCAAAGAATATCGCCATCACCACGCCGCTAAATACCAATGATGCGCCCAGTAGTTCTATTGTGGTCATGACTTCGCTAAATAAGAAGTAGCCCAAGATGGCAGAGAACACGGCGTGGCAAGAGAATAGTAACCCGGCCTGTCTTGGCCCCATACGATTCAAACACGCGAATAGAGCGGTATCACCAATAAAAATACCAATCAGTCCTGAGGCCATCATTGGCGTTACATGTTCCCAAGAAACCGTTAACCAGCCGCCAGTTATCCAGGCCATTGTTGATAAGATCACGGCTGTGCAGCCCATACGCCAGCGGCTGTAAGAAAATGCGCCTAGGTGTTGTGCAGGAATGACCGAAATTAGGCTAGAAACTGCCCACAGAAAAGCGGCGCATAAAGCAAGCCATTCGTAACCCATGATGTGTCGACGTCCTTGTAGAGTAGAGGAGTCTTAATATGCACGAAATTTAATGGATGTAAAAGCGGCTCTGCAAGGGCAATAGTTGGCGAACAGCTCCATGACAACAAGCTCTGTCACGGAGCTTATCGATTAAAACAGCACCAGAACTGCGCCATACACGATAAATAGACCAATCAAACCAAGAATCAGCCCCACTTTCGCCATGTCTTTGCTCTCGATGAGGCCTGTTGAATAAGCCAAAGAGTTTGGTGGTGTGGAAACCGGTAAGATCATGCCAAGTGATGCGGAGAAGGCGACGACAACCAGTAAACCTTGTAGGCCACCAACCGCAATAAGGCTTGGCATGGATGTACCAATAGCGGCAGCAATAGGCATCAATAAGTTTGCCGTTGCGGTATTAGACATAAAGTTCGCCATTAACCAGCACACTACCGATAGGGCTAAAACAACGGCAAATGGTGATAGCAGGCTGTAATCAATAGCGTGCGCTAATGCTTCGGCTAAGCCTGTTTTGTCTAAGGCAATACCAATTGCTATACCACCGGCAACCAGCCATAAAACATCCCAGTTAATTAGCTTGAGCTCTTCTTTTCCCATAATGCCCGTTAACGTGAACACTGCTAGTGGGATAATCGCGACAACGTATGTATTCATGCCATGCACTTTCGTTGTCATCCAAAGCACAATGGTTAGTGCAAAAGTGATGTAGACGACGATCGCACGCCAGCTCCTTTTGAATGTACCATCTAGCTTTAGTTTCATTTCTGGTTCGCTAGACGGAAACAGCTTTTGCAACAAGAACCAAGCTACAGTGAGTTGTACCAACACAAATGGTAGACCCATTGTCATCCAAGATAGGAAGTCTATCGCGTTTTCTCCAGTGAGATATTGAAGCGCTATCGCATTAGGTGGCGTGCCTATCGGAGTCGCAATGCCGCCTGTATTCGCTGCAATTGGAATACACAACACCAGTGCTTTAATGCCTAAATCCCCTTTAGGTGCTGAAGCGACGATGGGGCCAAGCAGGGCTAGCATCATCACGGTCGTGGCAGTATTGGACATAAACATTGAAAAAACGGCGGTAATTAACATCAAGCCCAGCATGATGAACTTAGGTTGGGTGCCGAATGGTTTTAATAGAACTCGGGCGAGGTTGTTGTCGAGCTCGTATTTGGAAGCCGCAATCGCAAGAGCAAAACCACCCATAAAAAGAATAATGATCGGTGAAGAGAAGGCCGAGAAAATATCGGTGTAAGCAATTAACTCTCCTAAATCATGCCCCGCTGGTGGATTGCGAAATAGATGCAAACCTTTATCCGATATCATGATCAGTTCAAGAGCGATAATAAGAATGGACGTAGCAAAAACGGGAACCGGCTCGAGAACCCAAAGTAGGGCAGCAAGAAGAAAAATAGCCAACAGGCGATGCTGAATTAAAGTGAGATCGTCAATAGGAATAGCATCAATCGGCATCATCAAAACACCGAGCGGAATTAAAAAGCACACCAGCAATTTCGCCAACGTGTTTACACTCATCTTTGGCATTGGCTGCCCCTCTAAATATTCATTCTAAGCGCAGGATAATTGATTGTGGAATGAGGGTCTTAGAGGCAGGTATGAGTTTGAGAAATAGAGGCTAAATTTCGAACGGAGTTTTGCTTTTTATCAATAAAAAGAGCCCTTAATAAAGGGCTCTTTAACGGAGTTTTGCTTATTTTTTCAAGGCGTAAGGTGTGCCCATAACGGTTGGCTTACCGTTTTCCATGCTTGCGTCAAACTCAATCGCGTCTTTGGCAAACAGGTTAATAACAGTAGAACCCAGTTTGAAGCGGCCCATCTCTTCGCCTTTTTTCAAGATCACGGCCTTATCACCCTCTGCTGGGTAATCCCATTTGTAGACAGTGTTTCCACGAGGCGGAGTGATAGTGCCAGCCCATACTTGCTCAATGCTACCAACAATTGTCGCACCAACAAGCACCTGTGCCATTGGACCAAACTCAGTATCGAAGATACACACCACACGCTCGTTACGTGCAAATAGGTTCGGTACGTTTTCTGCTGTCAGAGGGTTTACTGAGAACAGGTCACCTGGTACGTAAATCATTTGGCGCAGAGTGCCGTCACATGGCATGTGTACACGGTGGTAATCGCGCGGAGATAGATACAATGTGGCAAAAGAACCATCTTTAAATTCGTCCGCTAAATTCGCGTCACCGCCCAGCAATTCTTGTGCTGAGAAGTGATGACCTTTTGCTTGGATAAGTTGACCATCTTCAATAGGGCCAAACTGGCTAACACAAGCGTCGGCTGGATGAGTGATGACGTTTTCGCCTTCAGAAATTGGGCGTGCGCCTTCTTTTAGCTCACGAACGAAAAACTCGTTGAACGTTTTAAAATGCTTAGGATCTGAGTGCTTTGCCTCATCCATATTCACATTGTATTGTTTGATAAACCAACGAATAACTGCTGTTGTTAGACCGCCAGCTTTTGCTGAAGCCAGTTTACCCATTAGGCGAGTGAGGCCGTGTTGTGGGATCCAGTACTGCAGTCCAACTTTAAACTTGTCCATCTTTAATTCCGATACTTCTGTTAGATTCGCGCTTTAGGGCGCGTGATGTTACTGAAATTTAATTTGCTTGTCAGTATTAGGTGAAGACTTTTTACACAGTTACAGCCTTAACTCAATTACAGATCGGCTTTTTTATTACGTGAATACTGACGATTTGCTTTGTTTTCAACCATGCTTTCCAAAATGCGATGATAGTTTTCAAAGCGAGTTTCGTTAATTTCCCCGTTCTCGACAGCTTCGCGTAGAAGGCAGCCTGGGTCATCATTGTGTTTACAATCTCGGAACTTGCAACCGCCTAAATATGGTCGAAATTCAACGAATGCTTTTGTTACTTCTTCTGCTTCCAAATGCCAAAGACCAAATTCACGTACTCCAGGTGAGTCGATCAAATCGCCACCCGTTGGAATGTGGTATAAACGTGCAGCCGTCGTGGTGTGTTGGCCCAAGCCAGAGTTCTCAGAGACTTCGCCTTCTTCCACTTCGCTCTCTAGTTCCGGCATTAACGCGTTGACTAAGCTGGATTTCCCTACGCCTGATTGACCAACAAAGATATTAATTCGATCACGCAGTAGGGTTTCTAGTTCAGCAATGCCTTCTCCAGACTTCTTGCTGACCAGAAGCACTTTATAGCCAATACGTTCATATTCTTTGAGCCATTCTTCATACATTGCACGGTCATCGGCTTCTAGAAGGTCGACTTTATTTAAGACCAACAATGGCGCAATATTCAGTGTTTCTGATGCAACGAGATAGCGGTCAATAATATTTAGCGATAGCTCTGGTAATACCGAAGAGACAATGACCATTTGATCAATATTGGCTGCAACGGGTTTTAGGCCATCGTAATAATCTGGACGAGTGAGCACTGAAGAGCGAGGTTCTACCGCTTCAACAACACCAGAGATGCCCGCCATAGACTCCAATCCTTCGCGCCATAAAACACGATCGCCAGATACTAGAGACTCAATACCACGGCGGAGGTTACAGCGTTGAATTTCGCCTGTTTCAAGGTCTTCAATGTCCGCGTGCTGACCAAAACGAGTGATCACGAGACCTTGCTTGCTGGCGCCTAGCATGTTTTCATCCCACTGGATGGAATCTTCTTGCTTCTTCAAACGCTTTTGTTGGTTGCTACGTACGCGTCGCACCTGACCTTTGGTTAACTTTTTCTTCTTTGCCACAATTCTGTACTTTATGTGAATTTACTCAAATGGTTGAGCCGTACTCTTGGCTCCGTGTATGAGTATCGTGTTTCTCGTATTTTGAGGTATAGTACCTCTTTTATCGATAAACAAATAGGCGGCGTAACCATGTCCTTTAGCGATCAAAACCTAATTTGGGTTGATTTAGAGATGACAGGGCTTGATCCTGAAACGCACAAAATCATCGAAATTGCTTCTATTGTCACGGATAGCGAACTAAATATTTTGGCTGAAGGTCCAGTGTTAGCGATTCATCAGCCGGAAGAAGAACTGGCGAAAATGGACGACTGGTGTACTAATACGCATACGGCAAGCGGTTTGGTGGAGCGCGTTCGAAACAGTCAAATCTCAGAACAAGACGCAGTCGCACAAACCATTGAATTTTTAGAAAAATGGGTGCCAAAAGGGGCGTCGCCAATATGTGGTAACAGCATTGGGCAGGATCGTCGCTTTTTATACAAGCATATGCCTGAGTTGGAAGAGTTCTTCCATTACCGATATGTTGACGTTAGTACTCTTAAAGAACTAGCACGTCGCTGGCAACCTGAGGTGCTAAATGGGTTCACAAAACAGGGAACACATTTGGCCTTGGACGACATTCGTGAGTCCATCGCAGAACTTAAGTACTATCGAGGTACTATTTTCAAGATTTAACTGTTAAGGTTGCGATCCAAATTGTTGTAATTTATATCGCTTTTGATTGCTTTTTCGTCGTTCAGTAAAAAAATAAAGTTTTTTTGAAGGAAGGACTTGCATCACAAAAAAATGCTCTTATAATTCGCAGCCCTAAACAGCGGAAACGTTGTTGATGCGACACTAGCTCAGTTGGTAGAGCGCAACCTTGCCAAGGTTGAGGTCACGAGTTCGAACCTCGTGTGTCGCTCC
>NZ_JAWOUY010000027.1:0-51762 GCF_033339635.1 Vibrio sp. 2092
ATGCCAGGCGACAACGTACAGATGACTGTAGAGCTAATCGCACCAATCGCAATGGACGAAGGTCTACGTTTCGCGATCCGTGAAGGTGGCCGTACAGTAGGTGCTGGTGTTGTTGCTAAGATCTTCGACTAATTCATAACGAATTAAACGAAATCTTGCACTGTTCTTCTTTTTGAAGAAAGCGCATCGAAAAGGGAAGCTTAGGCTTCCCTTTTTCATTTCTAGATTACATTTAGTTATAAGTGTTGAAATAAAAGACGTCACTTTTTCGATTTAAAAACAGAGTTTTACCGGCTTTGTTTCTTAACGCTTTTACTCACCCCTCTTAACCCTTTGATCTTTTCCTGCAGCGGTAAAATCGTTATAACCAAATATTCTGAGCGGACACCATAATGCGACTGGTAACAAGAACTATTCTTGTTTATATTGTTTGTCACAGATTAGTTTTATAGGTTTTTTGAGTATGTACGTTTGTCTTTGCCATGGTGTCTCCGACAAAAAAATTAGGAAGTTGGCGATAGATGAAGGCGTAACAGATATTAAAGGAATCAAAAAGTGCACGGCATTGGGCAGCCAATGTGGTAAGTGCATCAGACAGGCCAAGGAAATTTTAGCGGAAACTAGTTACACGGAATTTAAACAAGCCAGCTAATTGCTGTAAGTATGCAGTAATTATTTGCCTTACATTTTGACACCTTCTCATTTGCTTCTACATTTAAATGAAGCCAAAGAGGAGGGTTCTGTCATGAAAGGCGATCCAATCATCATTCAACATCTCAATAAAGTGCTCGGTAACGAGCTCGTCGCTATTAATCAGTATTTTCTTCACGCCCGAATGTATAAAGACTGGGGCTTAAAGCACCTAGCAGACAAGGAATATCACGAATCTATCGATGAGATGAAACATGCCGATCATCTAATTGAGCGTATTTTGTTCCTTGAAGGCCTACCGAACCTACAAGATTTAGGTAAGTTGATGATTGGTGAAGATACCAAGGAAATGCTCGAGTGTGACTTAAAGCTTGAAATGGCGGCTATTCCAGATTTAAAAGATGCGATTGCCTACGCTGAAGACATTCGAGATTATGTGTCTCGAGATCTCTTCCAAGATATTCTTGAAGATGAAGAAGAACATGTTGATTGGCTAGAGACGCAACTTGGCTTGATTGAAATGTCTGGTATTGAGAATTTTCTCCAAGCGCAATACGTGGACGAAGAGTAACGATACTTTCTGAGTTTGCATACTCCAATAATAGTAAGAAGAAAGAGCACCTGACTCGAAAATCAGGTGCTTAACCCCGTTATCTGGTCTAATCTCTTTTATTATCGGCTTTTTAAGGATATTGCTCGCAATCTTGCCTATGAAGTTTGATTTCTATCCGATAGAATTTATGCCCCCTTACCTAAAAATAAAAAAGAGAAACGTCCATGTCTGAAGACAACCACCAAGCAGCCACTCCAGAAGAAGAACATCGCCAAAAAGCATTGGATTACCATGCTTATCCAACTCCAGGAAAGATTGCTGTCGAACTGACAAAGCCTGCGGAAACGGCGGGTGATCTTGCCCTTGCATACAGCCCAGGAGTTGCAGAGCCAGTGCGTGAAATCGCACAAAACCCGGATAACGTGTACAAGTACACTGCAAAAGGGAACATGGTTGCTGTTATTTCTAACGGTACCGCTATTCTAGGTCTAGGTAACCTAGGTCCACTTGCATCTAAGCCAGTGATGGAAGGTAAAGCGTTACTGTTTAAGCGTTTTGCAGGTCTTGACTCTATTGATATTGAAGTTAAGCACCGCACGATCGATGAATTTGTTGATACTGTTGCGAGCATTGCAGACACTTTTGGCGGTATTAACCTTGAAGATATTAAAGCACCAGACTGTTTTGAGATTGAAAAACGTTTGATTGAGCGTTGTGATGTACCAGTATTCCACGATGATCAACATGGTACTGCTATTGTAACGGCAGCGGGTATGCTGAATGCAATCGAACTTCAAGGTAAGAAACTTGAAGATTCAACAATTGTTTGCCTTGGCGCTGGCGCTGCCGCTGTAGCGTGTATGGAGCTTCTGATCAAATGCGGTGCAATGCGCGAAAAAATCTACATGCTAGATCGCAAAGGTGTGATTCACACTCGTCGTGATGATCTTAATGAATATAAGCAGCTATTTGCGAACAATACAGATAAGCGCACACTAGAAGACGTGATTGAAGGTGCAGATCTGTTCCTAGGTGTATCTGGTCCAAACCTATTGCCAGCGGAAGCGTTGAAGTTGATGGCAGATAAGCCAATCGTATTCGCATGTTCTAACCCGGATCCTGAAATCAAGCCGGAACTTGCTCACGCAGTTCGTGATGACTTGATCATGGGTACTGGCCGTAGTGATTATCCTAACCAAGTTAACAACGTATTGTGTTTCCCATTCATTTTCCGTGGTGCTCTTGATGTGCGTGCAAGTGAAATCAATGATGAAATGAAACTTGCAGCCGTTGAGGCGATTCGCGAGCTAGCAAAAGAGCCTGTACCTGAAGCCGTATTGAAGGCTGCCGGTGTTGATAAGCTAGAGTTTGGTGCGGACTATATTATTCCAAAACCAATGGATTCACGTTTGCTACCACGTGTTGCAAAAGCGGTTGCTCAGGCGGCGGTTAATTCAGGTGTAGCTCGTATCGAGATGCCTGAAAACTACATGGCAGAGTAATATATCTTTCAGATGTGATACATAAAAAATGGGACGCTATTGCGTCCCATTTTTTATGTCATTCATTTGGCTCGAGGCAAGAGTTATTACCTGAAACCTCTTATCAGGCTTTTTTATTCTTCGTCGAATGACTCAAATTCGATGCCCATTTCCGTCATCAGCGCTTTTACTTCTGTTGGAATATCATCAGGACGGTCTTTACGAAGGTCTTCATCTGTCGGAAGTGGCTGACCTGTGTACGCGTGCAAAAATGCCTCGCATAGCAGTTCGCTATTGGTTGCATGGCGTAAGTTATTGATCTGACGGCGAGTACGCTCATCAGTTAGCACCTTTAAAACTTTTAGCGGGATAGAGACGGTAATTTTTTTTACTTGTTCGCTTTTTTTGCCGTGCTCTGCATATGGGCTAATGTATTCGCCATTCCAGTCAGCCATTGCACACCTTCATTTATGTAATCGGTTAAAAATAATTTAGGTGCTGATTTTAGCTGCATTTACCGCCATAAGCAAAGACATATAGACGTCTAGAAGTGTTGACGTCTCATTTTTTGACGAGTAAAGTGAACATAACAGCAAAGGAAGCGTGTTGATCACTTTATGTTACTCATTAGATATAGCGCATTCCTATTTAGAAGTCATTACCCGTGAAAGGATACACCCATGAGCACTCGCAAACCTGCGACCATTGCAGTACGCACTGGTATTGAATCAGACAGCCAATATCATGCTGTCGTTCCACCTATTTATCTTTCCACTAACTATGGTTTTCCTGCTTTTGGTGAAGTGCCCAAGTATGATTACACACGATCTGGTAATCCAAACCGCGGACTGTTGGAAAGTGCGCTATCTGAACTTGAGTCTGGAAAAGGAGCGGTTGTTACTAACTGCGGTACGTCGGCATTAAATTTATGGGTTTCCGCTTTTCTCGGCCCAGATGATCTCATTATTGCTCCTCACGATTGTTATGGCGGCACCTATCGTCTTTTTAATACTCGAGCTAGCAAAGGCGATTTTAAGGTTCAGTTTGTCGATCAATCAGACGAACAGGCTTTAGATGCTGCATTGGCACAAAAACCAAAACTCATTTTGCTAGAAACTCCGTCAAACCCTCTGGTTCGCGTAGTGGATATTGCAGCTACCTGTGAAAAAGCGAAACAAGTCGGCGCGTTAGTTGCGGTGGACAATACCTTTTTGACACCCGTGTACCAAAAACCTTTAGAGCTAGGTGCGGATTTTGTTATCCACTCCACAACAAAGTACATCAACGGTCATTCGGACGTAATTGGTGGGGTAATCATCACCAACACAGAAGCGCATGCAGAAGAGCTTGCATGGTGGGGCAATTGTATTGGTGCAACGGGCACACCTTTCGATAGTTACATGACACTGCGAGGTATTCGTACGCTTGGTGCTCGTATGAAAGTACATGAAGAGAGCTCACAGCAGGTACTGGCTTACCTACAGAAACAAGCGTTAGTTAAAACTATCTATCATCCAAGCCTGCCGGAACATCCAGGTCATGACATCGCTAAAAAGCAGCAAACGGGCTTTGGCTCTATGTTGAGTTTTGAGTTTGCTGGTTCGTTTGAGCAGTTAAAGGTGTTTGTGAAAGAGCTCCAACTGTTTTCATTAGCTGAATCATTAGGTGGTGTAGAAAGTTTGATTTGCCACCCGGCATCCATGACGCACCGTGCAATGGGTGAGGAGGCGCTGGCGGAGGCTGGGGTCTCTCATCAACTATTGCGTTTGTCTGTCGGTTTGGAAGATGCACAAGACCTCATCACAGATTTAGAACAAGCGTTCGCTAAAGCTACCCAGTAATAGGAGACGATAACAATGACTGTACAACGTCAGCTGCATAAGTTTGGTGGCAGTAGCTTAGCAAACCCAGAATGCTACTTACGCGTTGTGGGTATTCTCAAGGAGTATTCGACAGAAAATGATCTTGTGGTCGTCTCAGCCGCAGGAAAAACCACTAACCGCTTGATTGAGTTTTTGGAAGGGTTAAATAAAGATGGCCGAATTGCGCATGAAGCGCTTCAAAGCTTAAGACAGTTTCAAACTGAGCTAATAGAAAGCTTGTTGGAGAGTGAAGCAAAAGAAGAGCTGTTAGCTTTATTACATGATGAGTTCAGTACTCTCTCGGAGCTGACTGCACCACTCACTAATGCGCAAAAAGCCGCGGTACTGGGGCACGGAGAAGTATGGTCTGCTCGCCTATTGGCCGCGTTATTATCTCAACGTTCTATCCCTGCGGTTGCACAAGATGCACGAGCGTTTTTACGTGCAGAAGCGGGAACTCAACCAGAGGTTGATCGCGCTCGTTCATACCCTTTAATTAAAGAGATCCTCGCGCAGCATAACCATAAACGTGTGGTAATTACTGGCTTTATGGCTCAGAACGAGGCAGGAGAAACCATCCTACTTGGTCGTAACGGCTCTGACTATTCTGCAACGGTCATAGGCGCGCTTGCTGAAGTCAGTACTGTCACGATTTGGAGTGATGTTGCTGGTGTCTATAGTGCTGATCCACGTTTGGTGTCTGACGCTTGTTTATTACCGTTACTTCGATTGGATGAAGCCAGTGAACTTGCTCGCTTAGCTGCCCCAGTGCTACACAGTCGTACGCTTCAGCCTGTGGCGCAAAGTACCATGGACCTTAATCTCAAGTGTAGCTATCTGCCAGAGTCGGGTTCTACTCGTATTGAGCGTGTATTGGCATCTGGTCGTGGCGCTAAAATTATTACTTCACTGGATGATGTTTTATTGGTGCAGTTGTCTTTCATGCATGGGCACGACTTCGAAAAAACACAGAGTGATGTATTACAAGCGTTGCAGCGCGCGCAATTAGAGCCATTGGCATTTGAAGCTCAATCCGATCAGCATACGCTACGCTTGGCTTACACCGCAGAAATCGCCGGTGGTGCATTGAAACACTTGCAAGAGCTTGCGGTAGAGGCAGAAATTAAGCTAAAAGAAGGTTACTCGCTCTTAGCTGCGGTAGGTGCAGGCGTTACGAAAAACGCCAATCATTGCTTTGGCTTTTATCAGAAGCTAAAGCACTCTCCGGTAGAATTTATCTCTGAAACAGACTCAGGGCTGAGCCTAGTCGCTGTTTTGCGCCGTACTGATACCGAGGCGTTGGTTCAAACGATTCATAGCCAGTTGTTCCAAGCGCAAAAACGCGTGGCAGTGGCTTTATGTGGCAAGGGTAATATTGGTTCTAGTTGGTTAAATTTATTTGCGACGCAAAAAAGTGAGCTCGAAAAACGTCATGGTATGAGCTTTGATCTTGTCGCGGTTGTGGATAGCCAAACCTATTGGTTCGATGAGCAAGGTATTGAGGCGGTGAGTGTTGCTGAACGATTTGATGATGAAAGCATAGCAAACAATGGGGATTGGCTGGCACGTTTGGGAGCGCTTAAAAGCTACGATGAAGCCGTCGTGCTTGATGTTACCGCGAGTAAAGATTTGGCTCAGCGCTACGTAGAAATCGCACAGCAAGGCATTCATTTGATTTCCGCCAACAAAGTGGCCGGTTCCGCAGATAGTCAGTACTACCATCAGGTTCAAGATGCATTCGCTAAAATTGGTCGTCATTGGCTATACAACGCAACGGTTGGTGCTGGGTTACCGATAAACCATACCGTGCGAGATCTTCGTGAAAGTGGGGATGAAATCGTCGCTCTATCGGGGATTTTCTCGGGGACGTTATCATGGCTGTTCCAACAGTTTGATGGTTCTGTGCCATTTAATGATTTAGTCGATCTTGCTTGGCAGCAAGGGTTAACCGAACCTGACCCTCGTTCTGATTTAGATGGCTCCGATGTAATGCGTAAGTTAGTCATCTTGGCTCGAGAATCGGGCCTAGATATAGAACCAGACAGCGTTAAAGTTGAGTCTTTGGTGCCAGAAGAATTAAGAGAACTGAGCTTAGATGATTTCTTCGATAATGGAGCGTTGTTGAGTGAAATACTTCAAGAGCGTCTGACAAAAGCACAGAGAAACGATCAAGTGCTTCGCTATGTGGCGCGTTTAGAAAAAAATGGTAAAGCAACGGTGGGAGTCGAAGCGTTATCTCGTGAGCACGCGCTCGCCAACTTATTGCCATGCGATAACATTTTTGCCATAGAGAGCAAGTGGTACAAAGATAACCCTCTGGTCATTCGAGGACCAGGCGCCGGCAGAGAAGTGACAGCCGGCGCTATTCAATCCGACCTCAACCGATTGGCTGGTTTATTTTAAAGTTGCGATTGACCTAAAAACCCTGGAATTAATCCAGGGTTTTTTATTCCCCTATCAGTGCCATACTGAAGTCATAACCCGTGCAAAATGGCGAGATGATGCTCAAGTAGAAACTTGAACTATCTTCATTATTAACTTGAGAAAAATTCATAATTACAAGGTTGACATTAAATCGTATTCAATACATTCTGTAGACATATAGACGTCTAAACGTCGATTTTAAGGATTTGTTTTCGTGGCGGAGTGCCGCAGGGAGAGTAAGATGGGATATACGCACGCAGGCCATATCGACGCCTTGAACCAGAATATTGCTGAGTTATCAGATAACATCAATGTATCGTTTGAGTTTTTTCCGCCAAGCAGCGCTAAGATGGAAGAAACACTTTGGAATTCAGTGCACCGTCTTAAAACGCTTCAACCTAAATTTGTTTCTGTGACTTACGGTGCGAACTCCGGCGAGCGTGACAGAACACACTCCATCATTAAAGAAATTAAAGCAACAACCGGATTGGTTGCCGCTCCCCATCTCACTTGTATTGATGCGACTCGTGAAGAGCTGATTAATATTGCCGATGATTATTGGAACAATGGTATTGAAAATATCGTCGCTCTGCGTGGTGATATTCCTCCAGGTGGCGGTGCGCCTGATATGTATGCCTCGGATTTGGTTGAGCTGCTGAAATCACGCCACGATTTCGATATCTCCGTTGCTGCATTCCCTGAGGTTCACCCTGAAGCTAAAAGCGCACAGTCTGACTTATTGAACCTAAAACGTAAGGTAGATGCAGGTGCAAACCGTGCTATTACTCAGTTCTTTTTTGACGTTGAGTCTTACCTGCGATTCCGTGACCGTTGTGTCGCAGCAGGAATTGACGTAGAGATTGTGCCAGGAATTTTGCCTGTATCGAACTTTAAGCAAGCTTCTCGCTTTGCGGCACAGAACAATGTGAAAGTACCAGGATGGATGAGCAAACAATTCGATGGCTTGGATGATGATCCGGTGACTCGCCAGCTTGTAGGAGCTAGCCAAGCTATTGATATGGTGCGTGTACTGAGTCGTGAAGGGGTTAAGGATTTTCACTTCTACACACTAAACCGTGCAGAGATGACTTACGCGTTATGCCATACGTTGGGTGTTCGTCCTCGCGCAGTAGTCGGTGCGTAAACCTAGTTTCAAAAAGATAAAAGGCTTGCCAAGTGGCAAGCCTTTTTCGTTTTATCAAAGCAAAAGGAGTTTAACCAATCACTTCAAGTTCAGTTAGAACTTCTTCTGCCCAAGTGATCCAAGTTTCACGTAACAGTAGGTTACGGCGAAGCGTTAGACGTTCTAGGCGAGCTTGTTTATCTAAAGTTGACGGCGTTGCGTAGTAAGCCGCTTCAATTTCTTTGTAGTGAGAAACCAGTTTGCGAGACTCTTCAACTAGCTCGGCGAGTTGGTCACGGAATGGAGCCGCTGGTTGAACGGCACATGCCATCAATTTCGCTGAAAACTCATCACGAACTGTTGGGTGTGCAGTTGGTTGATCAAACCACTCTCCTAAAGCGCTGCGACCAGCGTCTGTAATGGAGTAAACCTTGCGGTCTGGTTTGCCTTCTTGGGGTTCTAATACGCAAGTAACCAGTTCTTTCTCAGCCATTTTGTTGAGTTCACGGTACACCTGTTGGTGGCTTGCTTTCCAGAAGTAACCGATGCTAGCAGAGAATTCTTTAGTGATATCGTAACCGGTTGCGTCGCGAGTGCTAAGAACAGTTAAGATTACGTGTGGTAATGACATGTCTTCAATCCAAATGGTCAATAAACTTGTAAACAAGCTACTTATACTTTCAGCTGCGCTCTTACTGGCACTTGAGTTTTTTAATGTATAAGTAGCACCAACAATGTTGGTCCTGTCACCTTAAAGCCGTTTATCACCTAGAGAGATGGGGAGTCCCATCAAGGCTGGAGCAGGTATGATTGGATTTATGAGCTCTCAGCAGGCAAGTAGTATATAAATAATAAGCATGAAGTGGAATAGTAGGACAAAATTACCCTAAAAAACTAACATAATAATCAATAGTGTTAACTTGTGGTTTTTTGTTCTTTTGTTTTGGTATTTTTTGGGTCTATTGTGGTTTATTTGACTGCTTTTGTTTTGGTGCGATTATCCTGTGATAAAAAAAGCTGAGCATTTGCCCAGCTTTTTATTAAAAATGAAATGATTAGCCTGTGTTACGCATACCAGCAGCAATACCAGCAATCGTCACCATCAACGCTTCTTCCAAGTTTGCAGAGGCTTCTTCGGTTTGACGCGTGCGGTATAGCAGCTCTGCTTGTAGCATATTCAATGGCTCAACGTAGATATTGCGTAAGCGAATCGACTCGAGTCCCCAAGGGTCATGCTGCATCAAGTTTTCATTGTTCTCTACATTCAGTACCGCTTTGATGTCTTCTTGAAGCTGAGCACGAAGTTTTTCACCGAGTGGACGGAGCGACTCATCCACCAATCGCTCATCGTAGTAGCGAGAGATATCAATATTACACTTCGAGTACACCATCTCTAGCATGCCGAGACGAGTAGAGAAAAACGGCCATTCGCGGCACATCTCTTCGAGCAATGCTTGGTGGCCTTTATCGATCGAGTATTGAATCGCTTCACCTGCGCCTAGCCATGCAGGAAGTACCAAACGGTTTTGACTCCATGAGAAGATCCACGGGATTGCACGTAAGCTTTCTACTCCGCCCTTAGGGTTGCGTTTTGCAGGACGAGAACCAAGTGGCAACTTGCCGAGTTCGAGTTCTGGTGTTGCTTGGCGGAAGTAAGGCACGAAATCTGGCTCGCCACGAACCACATTTCGGTAAGACTCACAGCTTACTTCTGATAGCACTTCCATCAAGTCGCGCCATTCTTGTTTTGGCTCCGGTGGCGGTAACAAGTTGGCTTCCAGAATCGCGCTTGCGTATAGGTTAAAGCTGTTTACTGCGACATCTGGGAGACCCAGTTTAAAGCGGATCATCTCGCCTTGCTCTGTTACACGTAAACCGCCTTTCAAGCTTTTTGGTGGTTGCGACAAAAGCGCAGCATGCGCAGGTGCGCCACCGCGACCGACTGTGCCCCCACGACCATGGAATAGAGTTAGCTCAACGCCTTCTTCTTCAGCCACTTTAACTAACGATTCCATCGCATGATACTGAGCCCAACCTGCAGACATAACACCTGCATCTTTCGCTGAGTCAGAGTAACCAATCATGACCATCTGGTGGTTTTGGATAAAACCACGGTAAAGGTCAATCCCCATAAGCTGCTTGATGACCGATTCCGCGTTGTTCAAATCGTCTAGCGTTTCGAACAGAGGACACACATCCATGCGGTAAGGGCAACCAGCTTCTTGTAGCAGTAGATGAACGGCTAGTACGTCAGAGGCGGTACGTGCCATTGAAATAACGTAAGCGCCAAACGCTTCACGCGGTTGTGCTGCAACAATCTTGCAGGTATCCAAAACCTCTTTGACGGGTTCAGACGGTTCCCAATCACGAGGGAGAAGCGGACGTTTAGATGCCAGCTCGTTAGTTAGAAAAGCAATCTTATCTTGCTCACTCCATTGTTCGTAATCACCAATACCTAAGTAGCGAGTCAGTTCAGACAAGACGTCTGAGTGACGCGTGCTCTCCTGGCGGATATCAAGACGTACAAGATGGATACCAAATGCTTTTACGCGGCGTAGTGTATCCAGTAGTGAGCCGTTGGCTATTACACCCATGCCACATTCGTTTAGTGACTGGTAGCAGGCATACAACGGTTCCCAAAGTTGCTCGACTTTTTGCAGTGGTGCTTTAACGGCCAGTTTTTGACCGTGGATCTTAGCATCGAGAATATCTTTGGTTTCATTGAGCAGAGTGCGTAATTGCTTCAGGATCGCACGGTATGGTTCGTGCTGATCTTCGCCAGCAAGCTCACGGACTTGATCGTTTGAAACTGTCATAGACAGCTCGCTGATCAACTCGTTGATGTCATTGAGATAAAGATCGGCGGCTTTCCAACGAGACAAAAGTAAGACTTCACGCGTAACGTTGTGAGTAACAAACGGGTTACCGTCACGGTCACCGCCCATCCAAGAGGAGAAGTGCACTGGGCGAGCATCAATAGGTAAACCTTCTCCAAGGTAAGATTTTAGACGGTCATTCATCTCACGTAGGAAGTCCGGTACTGCTTCCCATAGCGAGTTTTCAACGACCGCAAAGCCCCACTTTGCTTCATCCAACGGAGTTGGGCGTTGTTGTCGAATCACGTCTGAATGCCAGCCTTGGGCAATCAGTTGCTCTAGGCGGCGTTCGGTTTTTCTGCGCTCTTTAGAAGAAAGATCGCTTAGCTCCAACTTTGATAAGCACTCATTTATCTTGACCAGTTTGTTGATCATCGTACGGCGCGTAATTTCTGTTGGGTGAGCCGTCAATACCAATTCAATATTTAGATCACGAACCGCTTGGGCAGTGTCCAGTTTGCTCACATCGTTTTGTACCAGTTTAGAAAACAGCGAGTTAATCGCGTCTGGTTCGCAAATGTGCTCTTCACAATGGCGTGAAATCGTGTGGTATTGCTCAGCGATATTGGTGAGGTTTAGAAATTGGTTAAACGCGCGAGTAACGGGCGTTAGCTGCTCATCAGGTAGATGTTTGATTTCTTCGATCAAGCTGTCTCTGTCTGCTTGATTCCCTGCTTGAGCTGATTTGGATAATTTACGAATGGTTTCCACTTTCTCGAAGATTTCTTCGCCATGGGCATCGCGAATGGTGTTACCCAATAAGTGGCCTAACATGCGCACATTACTTTTGAGTGCGGCGTATTTCTCGTTCATTGTCGTCCTGCCTCGTAAAAAAACTACATCCATTGTCCTTGTTAAGACTCCAATCTAGCGAAAAGCACCAGTTATAGTCAAATAAAGCAGACTAAGTTTGCAATTATTCCGCTGTCTCCTGATTTAGAGCAAATTTACGGCAGCCATAGAGTAAGAAGTGAAAATTAATTACAAAATAACAAGTTAAATAAGTGTTAAGACTAGCGCTAAATTGTGAAGATAAAAAGATGCAGCTCAATCGAGCTGCACAGACTTTCGAGCTTAAACGCGTATTAACAGCAGTACTTGACCATCGCCTTTGAAAGCACATCAATTGTGGGGTCGATAAAGTCGAAGGATAGAAACTCATCCGGTTGATGGGCTTGGTCGATTGACCCAGGGCCGAGCACCAAGGTTGGACACAACTGCTGTAGAAATGGTGCTTCAGTACAGTAGTTCACGGTTTCTGAACTGGTTTGGCAGATCTCTTCAACACCACCAATAAATGGGTGGTCATGTTGGCATTCGTAACCCGGAATAGGCTCATGCAATGGAATAATCTCCAGTCTCCCAGGCCATTTCGCTTCGACTTCTTTTAATGCTCCGCGCAACATGTTCTCTAAACCATCAAGGCTAATGCCGGGAAGAGGACGCACGTCGTAATGCAGTTCGCAGCAACCACAAATACGGTTAGCGCTGTCACCACCGTGAATGTGTCCAAGATTTAGGGTTGGGCTTGGAATGGCAAAACCCGGATGGTGATATTCTTTAATCAATTTGTCACGCAGTTGCATCATGGCGAACATGACTTCATGCATGATCTCAATAGCGTTAACGCCAAGCGCTGGGTCCGATGAGTGACCGGACTTGCCTGTTACGCGAATGGCATTTGCCACATGCCCTTTATGACCTCGAATTGGTACAAGGCTGGTGGGTTCACCAATGATGCAGTAATCCGGCTTAAATGGGGCGTTTGCTGTGAAATGTCGCGCGCCCAACATGGTGGTCTCTTCGTCACAAGTGGCTAATACGTAAAGTGGTTTGCTCTGCTTGCTCCAATCGACTTTCTTCACTGCTTCATAAATAAAGGCGAAAAAGCCTTTCATGTCTGCTGTGCCTAAACCGTAGAAGCGGTTGCCTTTTTCCGTCAGTTTATGCGGATCAAAATTCCATCGCCCTTGATCGAATGGCACGGTATCACTATGGCCAGCAAGTAAAAGGCCACCTTCACCCTCACCCATACGTGCGATCATATTGTGCTTGCCTGGCTCGACTTCGATCACTTCAACGCTAAAACCCAGATCTTTAAACCAAGATGCGAGTTTTTCGATGACTTTTGCATTGCCCTGATCCCAGCTCGGATCCGTGGAGCTGATAGAAGAGGTGCTGATGAGTCCTTCATAGACCTCTAGAAAAGTTGGTAATTGCATGGATTCTTCAAATCTCCTGTTGACAGACAGACCACAAAAATGTAAAACACATATTAAATCATATTTAATGAATAAAAAATCAAAATAAAGCAAAAGTTAAATATGAATAGTCATTTGAGCCTTTAAGTATATGGATGTCACACAATGCTAAAAACCACGATTATTGGAGCCAGCGGTTACACCGGTGCAGAGTTAGCGTTAATGGTTAATAAACACCCACAACTCACGCTATCAGGTTTATACGTTTCCGCCAACAGTGTTGATGCGGGAAAGAGCATCGCGCAGCTACACGGTAAGCTAGCGGGCATCATTGATATGCCAGTTTTACCACTAACGGATCCACTGCAAATCGCTCAAGAATCGGACGTGGTGTTTTTGGCAACGGCTCACGAAGTCAGCCATGATTTAGCCCCAACTTTCTTGGAGACAGGCTGTCAGGTATTCGATTTATCGGGTGCATTCCGTGTGAAAAGTGAAGGCTTTTACGACACTTTTTATGGCTTCGCACATCAACATAACAACTGGCTAGATAAAGCAGCATACGGCTTAGCAGAGTGGAACCAAGAGCAGATTAAAACTACTCCTTTGATTGCGGTGGCAGGTTGTTACCCAACCGCTTCACAGCTTGCAATCAAACCTTTATTAGAACATGCGTTGCTCGATACCAACCAATGGCCAGTGATCAACGCAACCAGTGGTGTATCAGGTGCAGGGCGTAAAGCCTCCATGGTTAACAGCTTCTGTGAAGTGAGCTTGCAACCTTATGGTGTATTTAACCATCGTCACCAGCCAGAGATTGCTCAGCAATTGGGTTGCGATGTGATTTTTACTCCGCACCTCGGCAACTTTAAACGCGGCATTCTTGCCACTATCACCATGAAGCTTGCGCAAGGTGTGACAGAAGCACAAGTGGCACAGGCGTTTGAACAAGCTTATCAAGGCAAGCCTGCGGTGCGTCTTAAAGGCGACGGTATTCCACGTATTCAGGATGTCGAAAATACCCCTTTCTGTGATATCGGCTGGAAGGTACAAGGCGAACACATCATTGTGATTTCAGCTATCGACAACCTACTTAAAGGTGCATCGAGTCAAGCGATGCAATGTCTCAATATTCATTACGGTTACCCAGAACTGACAGCGTTGCTGTAGTCGTTGAAAGAGGGAAATGCGATGACGCAAACCAATCAAGCTCCTTTAGTCATTAAGCTAGGTGGTGCAGCTCTATCATGCACTCAAACCTTAAGCCAACTTTTTGGTGCCATTGCGGCTTACCAAAAATCGGCACAGCGACAAATCGCCATCGTTCATGGCGGTGGCTACCTAGTTGATGAGTTGATGGCAAAGCTTCAGCTTGAAACCGTTAAGAAAAACGGTTTACGCGTAACGCCTTACGATCAAATTCCTGTGATTGCAGGCGCGCTTGCAGGCACTGCGAATAAGTTACTTCAAGGTCAAGCGATTGCGGACGGTCTTAACGCTGTGGGCCTTAGCCTTGCGGATGGTGGTTTGTGTCTTGTTGAAGAACTTGACCCAGAACTCGGCGCGGTAGGCAAAGCATCACCGGGTGACTCAGCACTATTACAAGCGGTGCTAAACACAGGTGCACTGCCGATCATCAGTTCAATTGGTTTAACCAAAGATGGCCAGATGATGAATGTGAATGCTGATCAAGCAGCAGTCGCGGTTGCGGGCGCATTAGATGCGGAGTTAGTCCTGTTATCAGACGTGAGTGGTGTATTAGATGGAAAAGGCCATTTGATCAAAACCCTGTCAGAGCAGCAAGCTAACTCGTTGATCGATGGACATGTGATCACCGATGGCATGATCGTCAAAGTTAAAGCTGCTTTGGAGGCCGCCAATGATCTTGGCCGTCCAATTGAAGTCGCGACCTGGCGTTACCCAGAAAAATTAGCACAGTTATTCGCTGGTGAAAGTATTGGTACTCAATTCTTGCCTCAATAAGCATCAGCAAAAGAATTCAATATTAGGAAGTCGTAGTTGGCACTGACCGCCGAGCGCAGCGCCAGTTAAGTTTGGAGAAAAAACATGAGCAAAGTGAACGTAAATAAAGTGGTAGTCGCATACTCAGGCGGTCTAGATACTTCAGTAATTATCCCGTGGCTAAAAGAGAACTACGACTGTGAAGTAGTGGCTTTCGTTGCCGATGTTGGTCAAGGTGCCGAAGAGCTAGAAGGCATTGAAGCGAAAGCAAAAGCCTCTGGTGCTTCTGAGTGCTACATCGCTGACTTGAAAGAAGAAATGGTCGCAGACTACATTTACCCAACGCTAAAAACCGGCGCGTACTACGAAGGTAAGTACCTGCTAGGTACATCAATGGCGCGTCCAATCATTGCCAAAGCGCAGGTTGAAGTGGCACGTAAAGTGGGCGCGGACGCTCTGTGTCATGGCTGTACAGGTAAAGGTAACGACCAAGTACGTTTTGAAGGCGCATTCGCAGCACTAGCACCGGACTTACAAGTGATTGCACCTTGGCGTGAGTGGGACCTAGTGAGCCGTGAAGAGTGTTTGGATTACCTAGCTGAGCGTAATATTCCTTGCTCTGCGTCTCTTACTAAGATCTATTCACGTGATGCAAACGCATGGCACATTTCGACGGAAGGCGGCGTTTTAGAAGATACGTGGAACGCACCAAACGAAGACTGCTGGGTGTGGACTGTCGACCCAGAGCAAGCGCCAAATGAAGCGGAATACGTCACGCTGAAAGTAGAAAAAGGTGAAGTGGTCGAAGTTGATGGTGAAGTGATGACACCATACAACGCACTGGTTTACCTAAACGAGAAGGGCGCTAAGCACGGTGTTGGCCGTATCGATATCGTGGAAAACCGTCTTGTTGGAATGAAGTCTCGTGGTTGCTATGAAACACCGGGAGGCACCATCATGATGGAAGCGCTGCGTGCTGTAGAGCAGCTTGTGCTAGACAAATCATCATTCGAATTCCGTGAGGAGCTAGGTCTAAAAGCGTCTCACCTTGTATACGATGGCCGTTGGTTTACGCCACTATGTAAATCTATCCTTGCTGCTTCAGAAGAGCTAGCGCAAGACGTTAACGGTGAAGTGGTTGTTAAGCTTTACAAAGGTCAAGCGACAGTCACGCAAAAACGTTCTGACAACAGCTTGTATTCAGAAGAGTTCGCGACTTTTGGTGAAGATGAAGTTTACGACCAAAGCCATGCAGGTGGGTTCATCCGTCTTTACTCGCTATCAAGCCGTATTCGTGCATTGAACAGCCAGAAGAAATAATCCCTTAACATCCATCTTGGATTGAATAAAGACCCGCCATTTATAGGCGGGTCTTTTGGTTTCTAAAAGCGGGTACCTAAATTTGGCTTGAATATATATGTAAAAATATTGAATTTATACTTTATTTTTTATCGAAATTGCCGTAACGTTGACACATAAGAAAAAGTGAGCAAATGACCATCAAATTGGTTACTACTCATTCGAGAACGTTAGAGTAAGCAATAGTCATCAGGAGAGACGCAATGGCATTATGGGGCGGAAGATTTACCCAAGCGGCAGACACCAGATTTAAAGAGTTCAATGATTCGTTGCGTTTTGACTACCGATTGGCTGAGCAAGACATCGTAGGTTCAATCGCATGGTCTAAAGCTCTGCTTTCTGTTGATGTGCTATCGGCAGAAGAACAGCAAAAACTGGAACTTGCTTTAAATGAGCTGAAGTTAGAAGTGATGGAAGACCCTCACCAAATTCTTCGCTCTGATGCAGAAGATATCCACTCTTGGGTTGAACAGCAGCTAATCAGTAAAGTGGGAGATTTAGGTAAAAAACTCCACACTGGGCGTTCTCGTAATGACCAAGTCGCCACAGACTTGAAACTTTGGTGTCGTCAGCAAGGTCAGCAATTGTTGATTGCTTTAGATCGCCTACAAGCACAAATGGTCCATGTTGCTAAACAGCACCAAGGCACCGTATTGCCAGGCTATACTCATCTTCAGCGTGCTCAACCTGTAACCTTTGCTCACTGGTGCTTGGCTTATGTTGAAATGTTCGAGCGTGACTACTCTCGTCTGAATGATGCCTTACAGCGTCTCGACACTTGTCCACTTGGCTCGGGTGCTTTAGCGGGAACGGCTTATCCGATTGATCGCGAACAATTAGCACATAATCTCGGTTTCCACCGTGCTACGCGTAATTCACTCGATTCGGTTTCAGATCGTGATCATGTGATGGAACTGATGTCGGTGGCGTCGATTTCTATGCTTCACCTTTCTCGTCTTGCAGAAGATATGATCTTCTACAATTCAGGCGAGTCAAACTTCATTGAGTTAGCGGATACGGTGACATCTGGTTCGTCATTAATGCCACAGAAGAAAAACCCAGATGCACTTGAGTTGATCCGTGGTAAGACAGGGCGTGTCTATGGCGCATTATCGAGCATGATGATGACAGTTAAAGCCTTGCCATTGGCGTACAACAAAGACATGCAGGAAGATAAAGAAGGGTTGTTTGACGCTTTAGATACATGGAACGACTGCATGGAAATGGCAGCTCTGTGTTTTGACGGTATTAAAGTGAATGGCGAGCGCACACTAGAAGCGGCGAAACAAGGTTACGCAAACTCGACGGAGTTAGCTGATTACCTAGTGGCGAAAGGCATCCCATTCCGTGAAGCTCACCACATCGTCGGTGTCGCGGTCGTTGGTGCTATTGCTAAAGGTTGTGCGCTAGAAGAACTGTCTATCGAAGAGTTAAAAGCCTTCTCAGAGGTCATTGAAGCGGATGTGTATGACATTCTGACTATCGATTCGTGTTTGGAAAAGCGTTGTGCTTTGGGTGGTGTTTCGCCTCACCAGGTCGCTTACGCGGTAGAACAAGCGGATAAGCGCCTGAGCCAACGTGACAGCTCGGCGGTGAAAGTGCGTCCTGCACGTTTGACGGACATTGAAACGCTGGAAGGTATGGTTGCTTACTGGGCGAACCTTGGTGAGAATCTTCCGCGCTCTCGTAATGAGCTCGTGAGAGATATTGGCTCTTTCGCGGTGGCTGAGCATCATGGTGAAGTGACGGGTTGCGCTTCTCTATATGTGTATGACTCAGGGTTGGCTGAAATACGCTCTCTTGGTATCGAAGCGGGCTGGCAAGGCCAAGGGCAGGGCAGTGCGATTGTGAACTATTTGGTTGAGAAAGCGCGCCAGATGGCGATCAAGAAAGTCTTTGTTCTAACGCGAACGCCTGAGTTCTTTATGAAGCAAAGCTTTTTACCGACATCGAAGTCATTACTGCCGGAGAAAGTTCTGAAAGATTGCGATCAGTGCCCACGTCAACATGCATGTGATGAGGTAGCGCTTGAGATCAATTTAATGGAGCAAGTGATCCAAAAAACGCATGTGGCATGAACTGAAGTTGTGGAGTGATTTTATTAGCATTCAATGACATAGTCATTTTCCTGTTTACTTACATCAGTATTCGCTAAAAAAATCGAAAAAATTTGGAACCTTTGAGAGGAAGCCCGGTCTATTAAAGTACCACTGCTTTTTCTTAGAAGAATCTAAGAGAGCCCCAGAACTGACATTGGTTTTGGGGCTTTTTTCTATCTGTCACTTTTCTCTTTTTTATTGGCCTTTTTTTGTCCCTTTCGACGTTGCCAAGGCAAGATGACAAAACGCATCCATAAGTGTAGAAACAACAAAACGTTGAAAGCGAAGCCGGCAAAGATCAAAGCGATCGACTCGATGCTTTGTGGATCATCTTTGAGCATAAACCACCACACAATCCAACACAGTACAGAAAGTACCGTCAATTGATCCAAGCATCGTTGGCAACGTCCAAGTTTTTTCCAAAACCAATGTTCCTCGCAGCGGCGACAAGTCATAGTGTTTTCCAAACCATTAGTGTTGCTTCAGATTATATATCTAACTAAATGGTGGAAAGCGTTTCTTACACGGGCTTAGAGCGCCATGACACAACCAAAAATGGAAAGTTAGCTTTGTAAAAGCTTTGTGGCACGTAATTGATGTATGATGTGCTGTCAGTCTTTAACAGGAAATATAATGATGTCGACAGAGTTGAAACTTGCGCTGAGTATCGCTGGTGGGTTCTTTATGATCGGTGTTGTCGCGATTTATATGGTCAGCCGCTATGCAATGATGGCAGCGTAAGAGAGATTTTATTGCGCCGAAGTAGCAAAGCAAAGCCTCGTTGATGACGAGGCTTTGCTTTATATTTAGATAGAAGCCTGAAAGCGTTAGCAGCCAGGGCCGCAGTCAAGACAATGTTTCACCATTTCTGGCCCTAAGTGTAGTTTTGCATTCAAATCACGTAGAGCGGTGCGGACGCCTTCTTCAATCACTGGGTGATAGAAGGGCATATCTAACATCTCAGAAATCGTCATCCTATTTTGGTGCGCCCATGCTAAAAGGTGAGCAAGATGCTCTGCATTCGGGCCCATCATTTCTGCACCTAAAAAACGTCCAGTGCCTTGCTCTCCGTAGACATGCAGAATGCCTTTATTACGAAGCATGACGCGCGAACGTCCTTGATTTTCAAACGAGACTTCACCGGTTGCGAAACATCCACATGTGCCTAGACGTGTTTCTAGTTGTTTATATGTTTCTCCAACCATAGCAATTTGAGGGTCGGAGAACACGGCTGAAATTGGTGAGCGACGCAGACCCGCACGAATATCTGGGAAACGGCCTGCGTTGTCTCCAGCAATACGGCCTTGGTCAGCGGCTTCGTGCAGCAGTGGAATTTGGTTACTTGCATCACCCGCGATGAAGATGCTCTCTACCGAAGTTTGCAATGTGTAGTGATCCGCCGTTGGTACGCCACGTTCATCGAGAGCCACATTGGTGTTCTCGATCGCCAGCTTATCGACGTTTGGACGACGACCCGTTGCGGCCAATACGTAATCGACAACGAAAGTTTCTAATTCACCATCATGGTTGATGAATTGGATTTCGACCTTGTCTTCGCCGTCATTGTCTGACGAAGCAATGCGTTTCATACTTTCGACTTTTACATCTGCATCAAGGTAGAACTCTTCCTTAAAGGCTTTATCTGCATACGCCATCACCTCTGGGTCTGTCAGTGGGCCCACTTGTCCTCCAATGCCAAAGAGCTTCACGTTTACTCCTAGGCGGTGTAAAGCCTGACCCAATTCAAGGCCGATGACTCCTGGGCCAAATACTGCCACGGACTCTGGTAAGTCATCCCAGTCAAATACATCATCGTTAATCACTAGGCGATCACCCAGTTCATTCCAAGCTGCCGGATATGCTGGACGAGATCCTGTCGCAATAACAATGCGCTGTGCGGTGACCTGAGTATGATCATCTATGATGAGAGTGTGGTCATCGGCAAACTTCGCGTAGCCCGATAGTTTGTCTTCAGCGGGAATATCATCGACACTTTCAAGCACAAAGCTAACAAAACGATCGCGTTCGCGCTTTACACGATCCATAACTTCTCGTCCGTTAATTCGTACTTCACCTTGCGGGTGTATCCCAAATCCAGGTGCTTTTTCGATTTGATGAACACTTTCTGCTGCCGCAATTAACAGCTTAGACGGCATGCATCCGACACGAGCACAGGTTGTTCCGTAGGGACCGCCCTCAATCATTACCACGCTGTTGGTATGAGCTTTTGCTGCTCGATAAGCACCAAGACCAGCCGTCCCGCCACCAATAACCGCTACGTCGACATTAACTTGTTTCATCGTGAACTCTCGCTTTTGTTTTAAGCCAAGCTAGCTACATTGAGCTTGGAGAGTGAATTGGATAGTTGAATCTGGATAAGTAGTCACCTTATTGGTAGATGACTACTTATCTAGACTAGTAGAAGAAGTGGTTTAGGGTTGGCCTCCGAGCCAAAAGGCACCGGAGACCGAGGGTGTAGGCTATGGACAGCTTAGCCTAGATACGCTTCTAGCTCTTCGCTACCGCCGATGTGCTTGCCACCGATAAAGACTTGTGGAACAGTCGTGCGACCAGATATAGCTCGTAGACTAACTGTTGTTGCGTCTTTACCCAGAATCACTTCTTCATATTGAAGACCGTGGTCAATCAGATTTTGTTTCGCTTTCATACAGAAAGGGCAGCCTGGTTTAGTGAACACAGTGATGGATTCTTGCGTTTTGTAGTCAGGCGCTATGTAGTTCAGCATCGTATCTGCGTCTGACACCTTGAATGGGTCGCCTGGTTCGTTTGGCTCAATGAACATTTTTTCCACTACGCCATCTTTTACTAGCATGCTGTAACGCCATGAACGTTTGCCAAAGCCGATGTCGTTTTTATCCACTAACATACCCATGCCATCGGTGAATTCACCATTACCATCCGGGATGAAGGTAATGTTTTCTGCTTCTTGGTCTTGTTTCCATGCATTCATCACGAACGTATCATTGACCGAGACACAAATAATCTCATCCACTCCGTGCTCTTTAAATACAGGGAACAATTCGTTGTAACGAGGTAGATGGCTTGATGAACAGGTTGGAGTAAATGCACCCGGTAAGCTAAATACGATAACGGTCTTACCTTTAAATAGCTCATCGGTCGTTACATTCACCCAAGAGTCACCTTGACGAACTGGAAAAGTAACTTGAGGGACTTGTTGACCTTCTTTAGATACAAACATAATGATTTCCTTTAACTATTTTAAATTATGCGTATAGAGCTTAGCGTTTTTCGTCGCTCTGTTTCGTTTTGTTGAGCCCATTATTGTAAAAATCCTTTGATAGCTCTAATCGTTTGGTGTTATGGTTTTGATAGGTATTAGCTATTGTTAAAGAAGCGAAGCGTGAAGTATGAATATTCGAGATTTTGAGTACTTAGTTGCACTTGCGGAACATAAGCACTTTCGCAAAGCGGCAGAGGCATGTTTTGTTAGCCAGCCAACATTGAGTGGGCAAATTCGTAAACTAGAGGACGAACTCGGGACCACGCTTTTAGAGCGAAGCAGCCGACGTGTTTTGTTTACCGATTCAGGGTTACAGCTGGTGGAGCAGGCTAAACGCATCTTAAGTGAAGTGAAAACCTTCAGAGATATGGCAAGCGGTCAAAGCGGAGCCATGACTGGACCGATGCATATTGGTTTCATCCCGACGGTTGGGCCTTATCTACTACCCAAAATTCTGCCGCAGATAAAAGAAGCATTTCCTGAGCTGGAGCTATTTCTGCACGAAGCTCAAACACATCAATTAGTGCGTCAATTGGAAGAAGGCAAACTAGATTGCTTAGTTTTAGCTTCGGTTGATGAAACTGCGCCATTTAAAGAGATCGAAGTGTATCAAGAGCCATTAAGTGTCGCAGTGCCATGTGACCACGAGTGGGCCTCTCTCGACCATGTTGATATGTTGGAGCTGAATGGTAAAACCGTTTTAGCGTTGGGAGACGGCCACTGTCTGCGAGATCAAGCGTTAGGTTTTTGTTTTGCCGCTGGTGCAAAAGACGATGAGCGTTTTAAAGCCACCAGCTTGGAGACGTTACGCAATATGGTTGCTGCCGGTGCGGGGATTACGTTATTGCCTCAGCTTTCTATCCCTAATGAGAAGCAAAAAGATGGCGTATGCTACGTACCAGCTGTTAACCCAACACCCTCGCGTAATATCGTTCTCGTATATCGTCCGGGCTCACCATTACGAGCTAGGTTTGAAGCTTTAGCAGCGAAGATTAAAGAGGTGTTGGCTTCTTATCCATCATTGAATGCTGCAGCATAAGAAGCAGACATAAAAAAGGGAGAGCTTGATGCTCTCCCTTGTGCTTTTGTGATTTAGAACAGTTCTTCTGCGCCAGAGCCTGAAGAGTAAATACTATCTTCTAAACGGTCGCCAGCGTATTCGGTAGGCTCCGTGCCTTTTTCAAAGTATTCGAACATTGATGTGCTATCTACCTTGTGCGTTAGCATACCGCTGTTGCGATCAATACGAACTCGAATAATATCCTCTGGAATATTTTTACCTTGCTCCGGCGTCCCTTCTAGCGCAACACGCATGAAGTCAATCCAAGCAGGCTCTGCGGTTTTCGCACCCGACTCGGCACCAGAAATTTGGCCTTGCCCTAGGTTGCTGTTAACAGTGGTGCGGCCAAGTGCACGTGAGTGATCATCAAAGCCAACCCAAGCTATCGCAACGACACCAGGTCCATAGCCATTGTACCAAGCATCCTTGGAATCATTCGTTGTACCCGTTTTACCCCCGATATCACGACGACCAAGTTTTTGCGCGCGCCAGCCTGTACCATTCCAACCTGTGCCTTCACGCCAGTTACCGCCACCCCAAATGTTGCTGTACATCATCTCACGCATTAAGAATGCATTCTGTTCGGAGATAACTTGCGGTGCATATTGAGGTTCATCATTTTCAAGGGCATTGTCTGTTGCAAGGCCGTCAATTGCGACGTCTTGTTCGCCAAATTCATCAGCGTAGCGATTTTCTGGCTGCTCGCTCATTTGTGGACAATCCTTATGACAAACACTCTTTGGATTGGCTTTAAACAGTACTTCACCGAATGCATCTTCCACGCGTTCTACATAGAATGGTTCAACGTAATAACCACCGTTTGCAAACACAGAGTAACCTTGTGCCACTTTCATTGGTGTTAAGCTGCCAGCTCCGAGTGCGATGGTCTCAGAGCGTGGTACTTGGTTAATATCAAAACCGAAACGAGTAAGGTACTGACGTGTCTCCTCGAGGCCAACTTCACGGAGTGTACGTACTGCCATGACGTTTTTTGATTGAGCTAAGCCGAGGCGAAGACGCGTTGGACCACCATAAGTCGGTGGTGAGTTTTTTGGTCGCCAAGCTGAACCAGAACCTGCATCCCACTTGTTAATCGGCGCATCGTTAATCAAAGTGGCTAGAGTCAGTCCTTTGTCAATTGCTGCCGAGTAGATGAAAGGCTTGATACTTGAACCAACCTGACGCACTGACATGGTTGCACGGTTAAACTTGCTGTGAACAAAGTTGAAACCACCAACCAGCGACAATATCGCGCCATTTTCTGGGTTCATCGCAACAAACGCGGTGTTTGCTGTCGGCACTTGGCTCAGTTTCCAGCTCAGTGTTGTGTTGTCATCTTCATCGGTTTCACTTACTTCGCGAACCCAAACTTGTTGACCTGTCGCTAGCACATCATGCGCTGACTTTGGTGTTGAGCCTTGGCGGTTATCGGTAATGTACTTACGCGCCCAGTGCATTCCAGTCCAAGGGATGGTTTGCTCTTCATGGTTCTTAACCCATACTTGCGCCGTCTTATCATCGACTTTCGTCACAACCGCAGGGTAAAGGTCACCATAAGTTGGCTGTTTCTTCAGGTGCTTTTCTATTTGCTCATTGCCCCAGGCTGCTTCCCCTTCTTTCCAAAGCACACTTTCTGCACCACGGTAGCCATGACGTTCATCGTATGACAAGAGGTTATTTACCGCAGACGTATTTGCAGCATCTTGCAGTTTAGAATCCACAGTCATGTAGATATTCAAGCCAGAGGTGTAAGCTTCTTCTTCACCGTACTCTTTTACTGCCCATGCACGAGCCAACTCTGCTACGTAAGGCGCTGAAAGCTCAATTTCAGCGCTATGATAACGCGCCACAATAGGTTCATTGCGTGCTTCGTCATACTGCTCTTGTGTAATGTATTTCTCATCAAGCATTCGCATTAATACAACGTTACGGCGTTTTGTTGCGCGCTCAAGAGAGTAAATTGGGTTCATGGTTGATGGCGCTTTTGGCATACCAGCGAGTGTTGCAATCTCACTTAACGTCAATTCATCAAGGCTCTTGCCAAAATACACTTGAGCGGCAGCACCAAAGCCATATGAGCGGTAACCAAGGAAGATTTTATTGACATAAAGCTCCATGATTTCTTGCTTACTTAAAAGCTGCTCAATATGGATAGCAATAAAAATCTCTTTAATCTTACGCATGATCTTCTTCTCATTAGATAAGAAGAAGTTACGAGCTAGCTGTTGCGTAATCGTACTTGCACCCTGTTTAGCCGAGCCTGAAACCGCAACAACAACAGCTGCACGAGTGATGCCGATAGGGTCGATACCGGGATGCTCGTAGAAACGGCTATCTTCGGTTGCGATGAGCGCGTGAATTAAGTCTTGAGGAATTTCGTCATAAGTAACAGGAATACGACGCTTTTCACCGAACTGTGCGATCAGCTTCCCGTCTTGACTAAACACCTTCATAGGTGTTTGTAATTCAACGTCTTTTAGAGTTGCAACATCTGGCAATTCAGGCTTCACGTACTGATAGAAGCCAAATATTGTGGTGACTCCAAGAATTATGCAAATCAATGTTAAAAATAATAAACGCTTTATGAACTTCACCGGAGAATCCCTGATTGGTTGAGGCTGTGTAACGGCAAACCCTTGTACTCTTAGGTCAAAAATTTAGCACATAAGAGATATTAACTCTTATTTGGATGCTAATAACAACCTTTGCACGAAGAAATTTCGGAGCGAGAGTAAGAGATGGATAAGCTAATCGTTACCGGCATCGATATAGGCCATAACAGCCTCAAAGCCGTAGTACTTAAACCCACAGGCAACAATTACGCTCTGTTGGGTTACAAAGAAATATTACTAAAGGAAGGTATTGTCGCTGAAAATAACACCATAAATCATCAAGAAATTGTAAAGACCCTCAAGCAGATAAAAAAAGAACTGCCTTTTGGTGCTAAAAAAGTTGCGATCTCAGTTCCTGATAACTCGGTAATTAGCAAGAAACTGCAAATAGAACAAAATCTTGAAGAGAGTGAAGTTGAGTTTGCAGTGATACAAGCCTTTTCTCATCAATCGCCATTCCCTGTCGAAGAGCTGAGTTTAGACTTCGTTCGTCTTCGCGCTGAGGGCGGGCAGAGTGGCAGTGATAGCTATCAAGTGTTTGCGACAAGAAAAGATGTGGTAGAAGGCCGAGTCGATGCATTACAAAAGTCCGGACTAAAACCTGTTTTAGTGGACGTGCATTCGCAAAGCCTTGGTCATATCTGGAAGCTCACCGCCGATCGCTTTCCTGACAAAAACAAATACTGCTTACTCGATATTGGCACTTTATCGAGCTCCTTCACCATGTTTACCGAACAAGGTGAACTGTTTCACAAAGAGTTTGCTTACGGCACACGCGGAGCAAACAGCGCTTCTCCAGTCGATTTTCTGTCCGATGATGCTCAGGAGAAAACAGAGCTGTTTAACCGTCAAATCGTAGAGCGAGTAAAGCGCCAGATGCAGCTCTATACCTCAATCAATGGCTCACAAAACATCAAGGGTATCTGGTTATCAGGGGAAGGGGCCTCCACTCCCATGCTCGTAGAAGAGTTGTCTCAACAATTGTCGTTAGAGTGTGAATTGCTAAATCCGCTAGGGCTATTTGAGATGAAGGTGTCTAAGCGTAAGCGTCGTGCTGTGGATTGGCAGCATTTCTCAACAGCAGCCGGACTGGCCGTTCGTGGCATTCATTGGCTAGGAGGCGCCCGTGCTTTATCGCATTAATTTACTTCCTTGGCGAGAGAATCAAAGAGAAGAGCACCGACGTCGCTTCATCAGTTTGGTCGCATTAGGCATGTTGGTCGCTGTTGGCATCCAGTGGGGTATTGGAAAGTTTTTTGAGTACCAACAAGATCAACAACAGGAGCGGCTCGATTACCTCACTCACTACATTGCCGAACTCGACCAGCGTATTGAAGCAATGAAAATTGCAGAGCAAGAGCACAGCAAAATCCTCGAACGTCTAAAGGTCGTTGAAGGTTTACAAAACGGACGAAACAAAACGACCGAGTTCATGAACTTAATGCCTGCCGTTATCCCTGAAGGTGTATATGTCGACAAGATCAAAATGAATGATCTGGAAATTGAGATCTCTGGGATCTCAGATAGCACTCCAAAACTTGCCACGATGCTGGACAACATGGAGCGCTCGGCCAAGTTGAACGACGTAGAAATGCATTCCATCGTTCACGGCAAAGCCCGTTTTGGGAAAGAGTTTCAAACATTCAAAGTGTCTTTCATGTTCAAAGTAACGGAGAAGAAATTGGAGGCTCAACGTGGTTGATTGGCAGGATCTCGAAATAGATGAAATGGCCGAGTGGCCATTGTTGCCCCAGATTGTAGTAATCGCGCTTCTGATCATAGCGATTCAAGGCTTAGGTTATTGGTTTTACCTTAAACCGAAAGAAGAACAGTTGAATCACTTGATCCAGCAGGAGCAGACACTCAAGGTGGCATTGAAGATCAAAGCGAACAAAGTGGCAGCGTTGCCTCAGCTTCAATCTCAATTGGATGAACTTACCACTCGTTACGAGTTATTACTGCAACAACTGCCTGCGCAAAAAGAGCTGGCTACAATGCTCGCTTCAGTGAATGAGCTTGGCATCGACAATAAGCTGACTTTCACCCGAATCGACTGGGGCGAAAAACAATCAGAGCACTTCCTTTATCGTCTTCCTTTAAACATAGAGTTAACGGGCGACTTTCATGACATCGGCCATTTTTCTCAGGCAATAGCGACGCTACCTCGAATCATCACGTTTAAAGATGTGACTTGGCAACGTGTCAGCCAAGAGAGCGAAACCCTGCACTTTCGGGTGCGCGCTAACACCTATCAGTTTAAGCCGGAGGAGACGAAAAATGACAAGTAAGTCTTTGTTGTTGGTATTGATGGGTTCTCTATTGATGGGCTGCCAGGCGAATGATGAATCATTGACGGATTTTATTCGAGGAGTGGAAACACAGGCGCGTCGAGAGGTCGAGAAGCTTAAGCCCGCAGACAAGTATGTTGCAGTCACGTACGCACCGGAAGTACAGCGTGCACCCTTTGAATTACCCAAAGAAGCCATCATCGCGACTCAGCCAGTTGCAAGAAAAGATTGTTGGCAACCGCCCTCAAGAAGGCGAACTGGAAAATTAGAAAAATTCCCATTAAGCCAATTACGTTTGAAAGGGGTCATGGGCATGGATAACACGGTTTCTGGCCTCGTTCAGGCTCCCAATGGCAACGTCTATAAAGTTAAGCCGGGTCAATACCTCGGACGCAATAATGGCAAAGTGACCCATGTCAGCCACTCCTACTTGTTGATTAATGAAACGTTGCCCGACGGCTTAGGATGTTGGCAAAAACGTAAAGTTAAGTTGGCTTTGAGATAGCCCCATTTATTTTTGATATTGAGTAATGAAAATGAGACAAGGATTAACACGTACACCAAGGATACTTACTGGGCTCTTCTCCTTATGGTTGTTTGTATTTTTAGCCCCTTTAGCGGCAGCTGAAGAAGTTTCGTCCAATGCCCTAAAAAGTATCGACTTTCGAACTAATAAAGATAAAGACGCGGTGATTGTCGTCGAATTGGCGTCACCGGCCGCGATTGTAGATATCAAGCGTGTACAGGAAGGGTTAAGTATCGATTTGCTTAACACTTCAGTAAAAGACGAGCAATTGTATCTCCTAGACGTGAAAGACTTTTCGACTGTGGTTGAGAGCGTAGAAGTGTTTCGCGACACCTCGACGACGCGCTTGGTTGCGCACATCAATGAAGAATACAAGCATGATTACCGTTTAACGGGGCGTTTTTTGGAAATCAAAGTAGCGAAGATCGAACCTAATGAGAAAGCCCCAGATAAAAGCATTTTAGAAAGAGAAGGTAAGCTTATTTCGATTAACTTCCAAGATATTCCTGTGCGAAACGTCTTGCAGCTTATTGCTGATTACAACCAATTCAATTTGGTTGTCTCCGACTCTGTGGAAGGCAACCTCACGCTTCGTCTTGATGGTGTCCCTTGGCAGCAAGTGCTGGATATTATATTGCAAGTTAAGGGGTTAGATAAGCGTGTTGATGGCAACGTGATTTTAGTTGCTCCGACTGATGAGCTGGACTTGCGTGAGAAGCAGCAGTTAGAAAAACAAAAACTGACGGAAGAAATGGGAGAGCTTTCATCTGAAATCATCAAAGTTAATTTTGCTAAAGCATCAGACATTGCGGAGATGATCAATGGTGAAGGAAATATCAGCATGCTGTCAGAGCGCGGCAGTATGACCATTGATGAGCGAACTAACTCGTTATTGATTAGAGAGTTACCTGAAAACATCGAGGTGATTCGAGAAATTATTGAGTCTTTGGATATTCCAGTTAAACAGGTTCAAATTGAGGCGCGTATTGTGACCATCAATGAAGGTAACATGGATGAGTTAGGGATTCGTTGGGGTTTTACGTCTATTAATGGCAGTAATACAGTGGGCGGTTCTATTGAGAACAACCTTGCCACGATCGGTCTCTATAATGGAGAAGGGGGCGACGACGGTGGTGACGGTGATGGAGTGGGGATCGATGACTTCCTAAATGTAAACTTAGCTGCAACCAGTCCGAATGCGACCAGCATTGCTTTCCAAGTTGCGAAGTTAGGATCAGACACACTACTTGATTTGGAACTTTCTGCGCTGCAACAAGAGTCTAAAGCTGAGATTATCTCGAGCCCACGTTTGATCACTACCAATAAGAAACCAGCCTATATCGAACAAGGTACAGAGATTCCTTACCTAGAGTCATCATCAAGTGGTGCAACGACGGTGACGTTCAAAAAGGCGGTATTAAGTTTGAAGGTGACCCCGCAAATCACACCGGATAACCGCTTAGTGTTGGATTTAAGTGTCACGCAAGATAGACCTGGACAAGTCGTGAAGACAGGCACTGGTGAAGCTGTTGCGATTGATACTCAACGTATCGGGACGCAAGTGTTAGTGAATAACGGTGAAACGGTCGTTCTTGGTGGTATTTTTCAGCACAGCATTACTAACTCGGTGGACAAAGTGCCTTTGTTGGGCGATCTGCCGCTATTAGGTGCGCTTTTTCGTCGAAGCTATGAAAATGTTGGCAAAAGTGAGCTGTTAATTTTCGTCACGCCTAAGGTGGTGATTCAGTAGTTCTGTCTCGGGAAAAACTGATTAAATCAAAAATAAAGTTGCAATAGTGGCACCATGCTTGGATAATTTCGGGTCTTATCACGAATTATCTGTGAGGAACTGGTGCCACAAGCCTTGTAGAACAGCAGTTTAGCTGTGTTTTCTTGTGGCGATCTTATTGAATCAATGTTGTAAATTACTGCTAAACATGGCTGAGAAACGTAATATTTTCCTTGTTGGCCCAATGGGCGCCGGCAAAAGTACAATTGGTAGACATCTAGCACAGCAACTGCATATGGAGTTTGTTGACTCCGATACAGTGATCGAAGAACGCACTGGTGCAGACATCTCTTGGGTTTTTGATGTAGAAGGTGAAGAAGGCTTCCGCAAGCGTGAAGAAGCGGTACTTGAAGACCTAACACAAGAGCAAGGCATCGTGCTTGCGACTGGCGGTGGCTCTGTTAAGAGCAAAGAAAACCGCAATCGTCTTTCGGCACGTGGTGTTGTTGTTTACTTAGAAACGACGATTGAAAAGCAACTTGCGCGTACAAACCGCGACAAGAAGCGTCCTTTACTTCAAACGGATAACCCTCGCGAAGTACTGGAGCAATTAGCTGAAGAACGTAATCCTTTATATGAAGAAGTAGCGGATTACACTGTTCGCACTGACGATCAAAGTGCAAAAGTGGTAGCCAACCAGATCGTAAAAATGCTAGAAGAGAGATAAGTCTTTATCTTTTTTTTAATTGGAGCAAACCGATGGAACGGATTACGGTCAACCTAGCTGAGCGTAGCTACCCAATCTCTATTGGCGCCGGGTTATTTGAGGACCCGGCGTACCTCTCTCAAGTTCTCTCAAACAAAAATGCAAAACAAAAAGTTGTTGTGATCAGTAATGTCACAGTGGCGCCTTTGTATGCAGACAAAATTTTAAAGCAACTCGAGCAGCTCGGCTGTAGTGCATCCTTGTTAGAATTGCCTGACGGTGAACAGTACAAAAACTTGGATGTATTTAATCAAGTAATGAACTTCTTACTGGAAGGGAGTTATGCTCGTGATGTTGTGATCATCGCGTTAGGTGGTGGTGTTATTGGCGACCTTGTGGGTTTTGCGTCTGCCTGTTACCAGCGTGGGGTCGACTTTATTCAAATACCGACCACATTACTATCCCAAGTGGACTCTTCGGTTGGTGGAAAAACCGCGGTTAACCATCCGTTGGGTAAGAACATGATAGGTGCGTTTTACCAACCTAAAGCCGTGATCATTGATACCAACTGCCTGTCGACGTTGCCTGAACGTGAGTTCGCTGCGGGTATCGCCGAAGTCATTAAGTACGGCATTATTTACGATGCAGATTTTTTTGTATGGTTAGAAGACAATCTTGAGCGCTTGTATGCGTTGGATGAAGAAGCACTAACTTATGCGATCGCACGTTGCTGTGAAATAAAAGCGGAAGTGGTGGCTCAGGATGAGAAAGAATCGGGCATCCGTGCTTTGCTTAACTTAGGTCACACCTTTGGTCATGCGATTGAAGCGGAACTTGGCTATGGCAATTGGCTGCATGGTGAAGCGGTATCTTCCGGCACTGTTATGGCGGCCAAAACGTCGCATCTACGCGGTCTGATCTCGGAAGAGCAATTTGAGCGTATTGTTGCGATTTTGCGTCGTGCAAAACTGCCTGTGCATACTCCAGACAGTATGAATTTCGATGACTTCATCAAGCACATGATGCGAGATAAGAAAGTCCTCTCTGGTCAATTACGATTGGTTTTGCCTACAGGCATTGGCACTGCCGAGGTAATTGCTGATACGACGCAAGACGTACTCAAGCAGGCAATAGACTTCGGTCGCGATATTTAACCTTGTAATGGCGCCTTTGGGCGTCATTCTTGTAGTGTATTAAGGTTATTAGATGAGTGTTGCTCACGTACTGGAATTAGATTCTCAAATCGAGTTGCTTGATAGATTAGGTCTACTGACTAACTTTGGTTCCAATCTCATTGCGATTAATGGTCATGATGGGTACGGGAAATCTTGGTTAGCGCAGCGATACCTTGAAGTGGGTGCCAGTAACAAGAATCAATGTTTGTTACTTTGTCATTCTAATCAAGACGATGTGCAGCATCGCGTCCTTATTTTGAGTCAACTGGTTTCAGACGCATTGTTTAATCAGCAAGAGCCTTTACTTGACAGCCTTGAAAGGCTTTTAGGTGATGAGCCGTGTGACATTGCAATTGTTGTAGATGATGCGCATTTATTGAGTGAGACACTTATCTCTGAGCTTTGGATGCTGGTCTTAGAGGCGCACCATAAGCCAAATTGGACCATCAATGTCTTACTGTTTACACAGTCTGGACGTTTAGAAGGTTTGCTAGCACGTCTCAGTTATGGACAAGAGATAAAGCCTGTTGAGCTTGATATTGATATGTTGTCCGAAGTGGAAGCTCGTCGTTTCTTTGAGTCACTTGTTGCGCGCTACGTCGATGATGAGTCTGAGAAACGGGTTCGAGATGCATTTAAAAAAGTCGACCCAGTACCGGGTGACATCATGGCGTTAGGAGAGATGAAAGTGGAAAAAAGGATCATTATCCGCTCGATTGTCGGTTCACCCCTGAATATTGCGTTGGTGGTATTAGTCTTACTGTTGCTTGCTGCTGGTGGCTATTGGTGGATGCTTAGTCAACCAAGTCCTGATGATAAAGCGCAGCAAATTGCTGGCAGTTTAGAGCAAACGGCTATTCCAACTTTTGAAGAGTCAGGAATCAGTGCAGCGCAGTCTTCACTGCAACCTGTAACCGATGGCTCTAGCAGTCTTGATAAGTCTGGTGCGATTGATGATTCTGATTCATTACCGCCAGCAGTGACAGAAGAAGTAGCGAGCGTAGGCAGTGATGACAATCAACAAAGAGTGGTGATTGAGTCGAATGTGGTCGATGCATTGCTTGAAGGTAAAGCTGATTCAGCAGACACAAAAGCGATTGATGATGTCGTAGGTACTGAGAAGACAGAAACCGCCGATGAAACTAGCTCCCCTTTGATTAAAGTCGTAAAACCGAATCAAGATATGACGCAAGCACCTGCTCAGTCAGAAGAGGGTGAGGCAAACCAACCTGTTGTGAAATTTTCATTTGCTCGTGAAGAACTAAAAGCGCTATCGCCAAGAGCGTATACTTTACAACTCGCGGCTATGACCTCAATGGAAGATGTACAATCCTTTCTCAATGAGCATCAACTGAATAATCAAGTGCGAATTTATCCTACCGTTCGTAATGACACCGAGTGGTATATCATCACATATCAAGATTATCCGACAATTCAAATGGCTCGTGATGCCGTCGCAAGCTTGCCAGATTCGGTTAAGTCGGTGAGTCCTTGGGCAAAATCACTCCGTCAGGTTCACCGTGAAATTGAACGAGTGAAATAAACCTGAGCTTCCCTGAAAAATATGTTACATTCCGCAGCCTTAATTTTTGGTCGATAGATAGAGCAGTAGATGAAAAAGCAACGAGCCTTTCTTAAATGGGCAGGAGGAAAATACGGACTGGTTGAAGACATCCAACGTCATTTGCCGCCGGCTCGAAAGCTAGTTGAACCTTTTGTTGGTGCGGGCTCAGTGTTTCTGAATACCGATTATGACCATTATCTACTTGCAGATATCAATCCAGATTTGATCAATCTGTACAACCTGCTGAAAGAACGCCCTGAAGAGTATATCTCTGAAGCGAAGCGTTGGTTTGTCGCTGAGAACAACCGCAAAGAAGCCTACCTACACATTCGCGCTGAGTTTAATAAAACCGATGACGTGATGTACCGCTCTTTAGCGTTTTTGTACATGAACCGCTTTGGTTTTAATGGCCTATGCCGTTACAACAAAAAAGGTGGCTTCAATGTACCGTTTGGCTCTTACAAAAAACCGTATTTCCCTGAGGCGGAATTGGAGTTTTTTGCAGAAAAAGCCAAAAAAGCTACGTTCGTTTGTGAAGGTTATCCTGAAACATTTCGTCGTGCGCGCAAAGGGAGCGTCGTGTATTGCGATCCACCTTATGCGCCGCTTTCAAATACGGCAAATTTCACCTCATACGCAGGTAATGGTTTCACGTTGGACGACCAAGCTGCATTAGCCGACATTGCTGAAAGAACAGCGACTGAACGTGGCATTCCTGTGTTGATTTCTAACCACGACACTACCTTGACACGTCGGTTGTATCACGGTGCGGATCTTAATGTGGTAAAAGTAAAGCGTACCATTAGCCGTAATGGTAACGGTCGTAATAAAGTTGATGAGCTACTTGCGCTTTTTCATGCCCCAGACATGGATAAATCAAGCTCTTAATTCTCACACTATTATATCTAAATAGTGGATCTCCCCACTGGCTTCGGTAGAATTGCGCGCAGATTGTTTGCTCATTACTACTGAGGTCAGGTATGAAAGATTTTCTTATTGCTCCATCCATTTTATCGGCAGATTTTGCTCGTCTAGGTGAAGATGTAGAAAAAGTACTCGCAGCGGGTGCGGATGTGGTGCATTTCGACGTTATGGATAACCACTATGTACCAAACCTGACTTTTGGTGCGCCTGTGTGTAAAGCACTACGCGATTATGGCATCACAGCGCCAATCGATGTTCACCTAATGGTGAAACCCGTTGACCGTATTATTCCTGATTTCGCAAAAGCGGGTGCGTCGATGATTACGTTCCATGTAGAAGCTTCTGATCATGTAGACCGTACACTGCAGTTAATTAAAGAGCACGGCTGTCAGGCTGGTGTGGTACTAAACCCAGCAACGCCACTTGCAAGTCTTGAGTTTATTATGGATAAAGTCGACATGATTCTACTGATGTCGGTAAACCCTGGTTTTGGTGGTCAATCATTCATTCCTCATACACTAGATAAACTGCGTGCCGTTCGTAAGATGATTGACGAGTCTGGCCGTGATATCCGCTTAGAAATCGATGGCGGTGTGAAGGTTGACAACATTCGTGAAATTGCAGAAGCGGGCGCAGACATGTTTGTCGCAGGCTCGGCGATTTTCGGTGAGCCAGATTACAAACAAGTGATCGATCAAATGCGCGCTGAACTGACTGAAGTTAAATAAGCACCGATAAGCCAGCGCAATAACACACTGATTTTAAAGGCTGCCAGGTTGTTGGCAGCCTTTGTGTTTTCTAGTATTAGAAGAAATTAAATATCCGCTGCGATGAGCAAATAATCACTTGCCTATTTTACGCCCTTTCTGTACTATTCGTGCTCCTTAAACTCAGTCAATTATCTTTAGTTCCTTGCTTCCTCTGGACGACTGAGCCATTTGTGGAAGCTGAATAATCCGTAAGGAGCAACCAATGCGTCATTACGAAATCGTATTCATGGTGCACCCAGATCAAAGCGAGCAAGTTGCTGGCATGATCGAGCGTTACACTGGTTCAATCACTGAAGCTGGCGGTAAAATCCACCGTCTAGAAGACTGGGGCCGTCGTCAACTGGCTTACCCAATCAACAAGCTTCACAAAGCTCACTACGTTCTTATGAACGTTGAAGCTGACCAAGCTGTAATTGATGAGCTAGAAACTGCTTTCCGTTTCAACGATGCAGTTCTACGTAACATGATCATGCGTACTAAAGCAGCGATCACTGAGCAATCTATCATGCTTAAGCAAAAAGAAGAGCGTGCTCCACGTCGTGAAGAGCGTTCTGAAGCTAAGCCTGAAGCTAAGTCAGAAGCTGCTGAGTAAGTTTTCTTATGGCCAATCGAATGGAGCTGAGCGGCACCATTGCCAAACCGCCCATTCGTAGTAAAAGCCCTGGTGGCATTGAACACTGTCGGTTTTGGCTGGAGCATCGCTCTACTATTATCGAAGCTGACTTACCTCGACAAGTTTATTGTCGTATGCCGGTAGTCGTCAGCGGGCTTGGGTCACAAGCACTAACTCAGAATTTAGTTCAAGGCAGTAACATTAAGGTAAGTGGTTTTGTCACTTATCAAACCGGCCGAAATGGCGTGGGAAAATTAGTGTTACACGCCGACAACATTACTCAAATTTAAGATCAGGAGATAGCCCATGGCTCGTTTCTTCCGTCGTCGTAAATTCTGCCGTTTCACTGCAGAAGGCGTACAAGAGATTGATTACAAAGACGTAGCAACTCTTAAAAACTACATCACTGAAGCTGGTAAAATCGTACCTAGCCGTATCACTGGTACAAGCGCTAAGTACCAGCGTCAACTAGCACGTGCTATCAAGCGTTCACGCTACCTAGCTCTACTACCGTACACTGACAAGCATCAGTAATCGGTTCATTTTATTAAGAAAGAGGATTAAGCAATGCAAGTTATTCTACTTGATAAAATTGGTAACCTAGGTGGTCTTGGCGATACTGCAAACGTTAAATCTGGCTACGCTCGTAACTTCCTTATCCCACAAGGTAAAGCAGTTATGGCAACTAAAGCTAACGTTGAAATGTTTGAAGCTCGTCGTGCTGAACTAGAAGCTAAAGTTGCTGAGCAACTAGCTGCTGCAGAAGCTCGCGCAGAGAAAGTTAACGCTCTAGAAGCTGTAGTTATCGCTTCTAAAGCTGGTGACGAAGGCAAACTATTCGGTTCTATCGGTACTCGTGACATCGCTGACGCTATCACAGCTGCAGGCGTTGAAGTTGCTAAGAGCGAAGTTCGCCTTCCTGAAGGTGCTCTACGTACAACTGGTGAGTTCGAGATCAGCGTTCAACTTCACTCTGAAGTTTTCGCAACTGTGAACCTACAAGTTGTTGCTGCTGAGTAATTCAGTATCAAGACGAAATACTAAAAAGCACCTCCTTGGAGGTGCTTTTTTTATTTCTAAAACTGAGAGAAAAAGGGTTAAAAAGCGAAAAGTAAATTAACGGAAAATACGCTGTCTGCTTTGCTTAAGCCTTCAGGCACTTTATCGTGATACTGACGAGAGTGCGCCAGTTTCAGTGCAATATCTTCAGTAATATCATTGGTTACACTGAGTTCACTATCAGTACGTGTGTTACTTCTACCTGTTACCAACGTAATATCAGCTGCGAAACTTAAATTATCCAACGCATGCCAAGTTGTGTTGATATTTCCTCGAAAAATGCCTTCTCTAACGATATCGGGAAAGACAATATCGTCATCATCTATTTCGTCTAAGTTTGGCTCTTGATAGCGAAAACCAGGGCCTACCTCTACCTCTAAAATGAAGTTCTCAGTGTAGGAGAACTGGTAACCCAAACCACCTGACAACGTATAGTCTTTAAAATAAGCACTGTAGCGAGAATCCACCCCTTTAAAGCTGCCATACAAATATGTCTTAGGGCCTAACTTGTAGTCACTCTGTAGGGAGTAGGTGGATGAGCGTTTGTCTTCTTCACCGTCTTTGTACAAGTTGTAGTACTTCCATTCACCATTAGAACGGTGTCGACCTGACGTATATTCAGCACTCAAACGAGCATTCAGGGAACGAGAGTCCGTGTTACCTGTGTGAGCTTGATAGCCGAACTCCACCTCGGTTTTTAGTGGGTCGGGTACATCAATATTTTGCTCTGGCTGTACTGATTCGTCAGCATACGATGCACTAGCGCACAGTAGGCTAAAGCTAAGTAACCAGTATCGGGACACATCAACCTCGAACGTAATCAAAAAGGAGGGGCATGATACTGATACAGATATTTGGTTGGGTCAATGGTAGGTTAATTTTTATTAGAGCTAGGCGGAAGAACCAGGCTATTACCTGGGTGGTTCACATGATGATTTCTTAACAAGTAATTGTCGCTTCGGGGAAGCATCTCAGTTAGGTTAAGGTTATAATCGTGGGTCAATAGTAGTTATCGAGCAAAGTCATGGCGGAAAACAGAAATCGCAAACCTTCAGACAGTCAGGTCGACGCAATCAAAGTGCCACCTCACTCACTAGAAGCCGAGCAATCAGTAATTGGTGGTCTTTTACTGGATAATGAACGTTGGGACACCGTTGCCGAACGTGTTGTGAGCAGTGATTTCTATAGTCGTCCACACCGCCTGATTTTTGAAGGTGTAAAAACCATTCTTGAAGCGGGTAAACCTCTCGATCTTATTACTTTATCGGAATATCTAGAGCGTCACGAGTTGTTAGAAGATGTAGGCGGTTTTGCTTACCTCGCTGACTTGGCGAAGAATACGCCAAGTGCAGCTAACATCAATGCGTATGCTGATATTGTCGCTGAGCGTGCGATTGTTCGTGGCCTTATTGGTGTCGCGAATGAAATTGCGGACGCGGGCTATGACCCTCAAGGTCGCAGTTCTGAAGATTTAATAGACATGGCGGAGAGTAAAGTTTTTGCTATCGCCGAGTCTCGAACTAGTGAAAACGAAGGACCACAAAACGTCGACAACATCCTCGAAAAGACGTTAGAACGTATCGAGTTGTTGTATAAAACGCCACAAGATGGTGTTACGGGGGTCGATACCGGTTTCACCGATCTCAATAAGAAAACCGCAGGTTTGCAAGGCTCTGATTTGGTGATTGTCGCAGCGCGTCCATCGATGGGTAAAACGACCTTTGCGATGAACTTGTGTGAAAATGCGGCCATGCAACAAGAAAAGCCCGTACTTATTTTTTCGTTAGAGATGCCAGCTGAACAGTTGATGATGCGTATGTTGGCCTCTTTGTCTCGTGTAGACCAAACCAAGATCCGTACGGGTCAGCTAGATGACGAAGATTGGGCGCGTATTTCTTCTACTATGGGTATCCTGATGCAGAAGAAAAATATGTACATTGATGATAGCTCTGGTCTAACTCCGACCGAAGTGCGTTCGCGCGCTCGCCGTATCGCTCGTGAACATGGCGGTCTATCGATGATCATGGTCGACTACCTTCAGTTGATGCGCGTGCCTTCGTTAACCGATAACCGTACTCTTGAGATTGCTGAGATCTCTCGCTCTCTTAAGGCGCTGGCAAAAGAGCTAAATGTGCCTGTTGTGGCACTGTCGCAGCTAAACCGTTCCCTAGAGCAACGTGCGGATAAACGACCAGTAAACTCGGACTTGCGTGAATCCGGTTCCATCGAGCAGGATGCCGACTTGATCATGTTCATCTACCGTGATGAGGTTTATCACCCAGATAGTCCGTACAAAGGTACGGCCGAAATCATTATTGGTAAACAGCGTAACGGTCCTATCGGCTCTGTTCGCCTCACTTTCCAAGGTCAACATTCGCGTTTCGACAACTACGCGGGTCCTGCATTCGATATTGATGATGAGTAATTCCATGAGCTATATGAAAGCGGCCAAGGCGTGCATTGATTTGTCTGCGTTGCAGCACAACTTACAGCGCGTAAAAGCTCAAGCGCCACAAAGTAAAGTGATGGCTGTCGTCAAGGCCAATGGTTATGGTCACGGATTACGTCATGTCGCAAAACATGCTAACCATGCGGATGCGTTTGGCGTGGCTCGCATTGAAGAAGCATTGCAACTGCGCGCTTGTGGAGTAGTAAAGCCGATTCTATTGCTAGAAGGTTTTTACTCTCCTGGTGATTTACCTGTTCTTGTGACGAACAACATCCAAACCGTGGTGCACTGTGAAGAGCAGCTTATCGCCTTGGAGCAAGCAGACCTTGAAACTCCGGTTGTCGTGTGGCTGAAGATTGACAGTGGCATGCACCGCCTTGGGGTTCGTCCTGAACAATATGACGACTTTGTAACGCGGCTGAAGGAGTGTCCAAATGTAGCGAAACCGTTGCGTTACATGAGCCACTTTGGCTGTGCAGATGAGCTGGATAGCGATATTACCCCACAACAGATTGAGCTGTTTAAATCGTTGACTTCTGGTTGCCAAGGGGAACGTTCACTGGCGGCATCTGCGGGGTTATTGGCATGGCCTCAAAGCCATTTAGATTGGGTTCGTCCGGGTATTATCATGTATGGTGTGTCGCCATTCGATGACAAAACGGCGCAAGATCTTGGGTATCAACCTGTTATGACACTTAAATCCCACCTTATTGCGGTACGTGAAGTGAAGAAGGGCGAAAGTGTTGGCTACGGTGGTATTTGGACCAGTGAGCGAGATACAAAAGTTGGGGTCATCGCTGTAGGGTATGGCGACGGTTACCCAAGAAGTGCTCCAAACGGTACGCCGGTGTGGGTTAATGGCCGTAAAGTACCTATTGCAGGTCGAGTTTCCATGGATATGCTGACGGTCGATTTGGGACCAGACGCAACGGATAAAGTCAGCGACGAAGCGATTCTTTGGGGGAAAGAGCTCCCAGTAGAAGAAGTGGCGGGTCACATTGGTACGATTGCGTATGAACTCGTGACTAAGCTAACGCCTCGCGTCGAGATGGAATACTCAAAATAAACAACGAAAGGCTAACCCAAGGTTAGCCTTTGTTTTATCTACTCACCGTTAATCGTAGCAATAACGCGGCGGCCGCCACCAAAGTCTCGATGCTCACCCAAGTAAATACCTTGCCATGTTCCTAAAGCTAATCGACCATTTTGGATTGGTACCGTCACACTACTGCCAAGCAGTGATGCTTTAATATGTGCCGGCATGTCGTCGTCACCTTCATAGGTGTGCTGATAATAAGGAGCACGCTCTGGCACAAACTTATTGAGGTGCGCTTCCATGTCCATACGCACGGTTGGATCAGCATTCTCATTTAAGGTCAAACTGGCGGAGGTGTGCTGAATAAATAAGTGTAATAAACCTACTGAAAGTTCGTTTATTTGTGGTAATTGTTGTTCAATTTCATCAGTTATCAGGTGAAAACCGCGGCTTCTCGCTTTTAATTGCAGTGTTTTTTGTGCCCACATACGTGTTCCTTTGGAAATTTATAAATTGGCGTCTATCCTATTCCAATTAGAGCCTGTCATTAGTAAATGATATGATTCTTGTCATCGTAAATGAATTGTTCAATTTCAGGGCAGGGAACGTGACCTAACTCAATGTGAGTGTAAAAGCTCTCGGTCATAATTGGCGCCTGAAAAAAAATTACAAAGACTTGTTTTGTGGCAATTTGCCCAAACATCTAATTTATATTCTATTTGCTAAATCGGGGATTCCACAGTTTTCGCTAGACTGTAAGGAATGGAACCTACTGTAACATCGGGATAAAGACCATGTTGAAAAATATCAATCCAACGCAAACACAAGCTTGGAAAGCGCTAACGGCGCATTTCGAATCTGCACAAGATATGGATCTTAAAGAGCTGTTTGCTCAAGACGCAGCGCGTTTCGACAAATACTCTGCACGTTTCGGCTCAGACATCCTAGTCGATTACTCAAAGAACCTCATCAATGAGGAAACTCTGAAGCACCTGTTTGCTCTTGCGAAAGAGACCGAGCTGAAATCTGCAATTGAAGCGATGTTCAGTGGTGAAGCGATCAACCAAACAGAAGGTCGCGCTGTTCTTCACACTGCACTACGTAACCGCGCGAATACTCCAGTTATGGTAGACGGCGAAGACGTAATGCCAGCAGTGAACGCGGTTCTAGAAAAAATGAAATCATTCACTGAGCGCGTTATCGGCGGTGAATGGAAAGGTTACACAGGCAAAGCAATTACTGATATTGTGAACATCGGTATCGGCGGTTCTGACCTTGGCCCTTACATGGTGACGGAAGCTCTAGCGCCATACAAAAATCATCTAAACCTTCACTTCGTATCTAACGTTGATGGTACACACATCGTTGAAACGTTGAAGAAAGTTAACCCAGAAACGACGTTATTCTTGATCGCGTCTAAGACGTTTACAACACAAGAAACCATGACTAACGCGCACACTGCTCGTGATTGGTTCCTAGAATCGGCGGGTGATCAGGCTCATGTGGCTAAGCACTTTGCTGCGCTTTCAACAAACGCGACAGCCGTGTCTGAATTTGGTATCGATACAGCGAACATGTTTGAATTCTGGGACTGGGTTGGTGGCCGTTACTCACTATGGTCTGCGATCGGTCTATCAATTGCACTAGCAGTAGGTTTCGACAACTTCGTTGAGCTGCTTGATGGCGCTCACGAGATGGACAAGCACTTTGTATCAACAGATCTAGAAAGCAACATCCCTGTGATCCTTGCGCTTATCGGTATTTGGTACAACAACTTCCACGGTGCGGAATCAGAAGCTATTCTGCCTTACGATCAGTACATGCACCGTTTCGCGGCGTACTTCCAGCAAGGTAACATGGAATCAAACGGTAAATACGTTGACCGTGACGGCAATGCTGTAACTTACCAAACTGGCCCAATCATTTGGGGTGAACCAGGTACCAACGGTCAGCACGCGTTCTACCAGCTAATTCACCAAGGTACTAAGCTTATCCCATGTGACTTCATTGCACCTGCAATTAGCCACAACCCAGCTAGCGATCATCACCAAAAACTGATGTCTAACTTCTTCGCGCAAACTGAAGCTCTAGCGTTTGGTAAAAATGAAGAAACCGTGAAAGAAGAGTTGGTGAAAGTAGGTAAGAATGCTGAAGAAGTGGCAGCGATTGCACCATTCAAAGTGTTTGAAGGTAACCGTCCAACAAACTCTATTCTAGTGAAGCAAATCACGCCTCGTACGCTAGGTAACTTGATCGCAATGTACGAACACAAAATTTTCGTACAAGGTGTTATCTGGAATATCTTCAGCTTTGACCAGTGGGGCGTGGAGCTAGGTAAACAACTGGCTAACCAAATCCTACCTGAGCTTGCAGACGAGTCTCAAATCAGCTCGCATGACAGCTCAACAAACGGTCTAATCAACGCATTTAAAGCGTTCAAAGCTTAATGTTTGAATAGATAAAGAAAAGGTCAGCAAATGCTGACCTTTTTATTGCCTGAGGCAAAAACAAAATAGGTTGGCCAGTGCCAACCTATTTTTTCTCTTTTATTCGAAGCAAATTTCGATAAAGGCATTTCCCCATTGGGAAGAGAAAGGCATGATAATAATTGAGCCTTCACACTTGTGGCGAATCGTATGACCTCGGCCCGAAACCACAACCGGTGTTGCCATATCAAAGTCAAAACCACTTTCCGCCAGAATGCGTTTCGCACCACCAGTAACCATGTTGGTGATCTCACCCACCATATCGGTCACTTCTTCATTGAGCCCATTTGGACGTTCACCAAGCATGTTCTGCATGATTTCTAGGGCGAGTGCTTCATCAAAGGTGATCGACATTGAACCACGAGTTTGTGGGCCTACCATACCAATCAGACCAGAAACGTCACCTCGTGCGATCTCATCTTTTTTGATTCGCGGTTTTTGTGGCTTCAGCTCAAGAGAAGCCATAGTTTTTAGCACGTTCATTAAAGAAGCTAAAAACGGGTTTACAAATTCAGCGCGCATAACGTTCTTCTATACTTTTTCTTTCGTCTCGGAGGAACAGGCCTGGCATTCACCATGAGTTTCAATAACTTGGTTGGTAAGTTTGAATCCATGCTTCTCGGCGTTTTCGGCTAACAAGGATATCAGCGTCTCATCTTCGAGTTCAACGACATCACCACATTTATCGCAAATTAGTAATTGGAAAAAGTGCTGCTGAGTATTGAAAGAACAACAAGTAATAAAGCTATTTGTCGATTCCACTCGGTGGATGAAGCCTTGCTCTAGGAGAAAATCTAATGCTCGATAAACAGTGGGCGGCTTAGCCTGAGGCTCACTCTCTTTTAGTTGCTCCAATAGCTCATACGCACTTGAGGCGCGGCGATTAGAACAAATGAGTTCAAATACGCGTCGGCGTTGCGGAGTCAGTCGTACTCCACGCTCTGCGCAGATACTTTCAATTTGTTCAATGATTGTTGGGTTCAAACCTTTCACCATAACTATCGGACGTGCTCTATGATAAATCATTTCTATACGAAGTTCGTTTAGAAATGCTTCATTTTACCCACTATCAGAACGAAAATCATGAATTAAAGCAAGTCGGTGGTGGTGTGAAGGCGGAATAATCATCACAGAATGAATCAACGAATGACAGATTCGTATTACTTCTGCGTATTCCTAAGCACTTGGCTAGCCAGCCAACCAAATCATTCTCGCTGAAACTAGCACCCAGAGGTGCTTGGGTATACAATACCCGACTTATTTTTTGAGCGTACTGCTGCGCTCGACCTTGGCAACATAAAAAACGGGTGTTTATATCATGACTCATTCTTGCAGGCTCTCCGTAGCACCAATGTTAGATTGGACTGATCGTCATTGTCGCTACTTCCATCGCTTAATGACCAAAGAAACCCTGTTGTACACTGAAATGGTGACGACAGGTGCGATCATTCATGGAAAAGGAGATTTCCTGGCTTATAACGAAGAAGAGCATCCGTTAGCCCTTCAACTTGGTGGTTCAAACCCAGCAGATTTGGCTACGTGTGCCAAGCTAGCGCAAGAGCGTGGCTACGATGAGATTAACCTAAATGTGGGGTGTCCATCTGACCGCGTACAAAACGGTCGATTTGGTGCTTGCCTAATGGCTGAACCGCAGTTAGTTGCGGATTGTGTCGCAGCAATGAAAGACGTGGTCGATATCCCTGTAACAGTCAAGACTCGCATTGGTATTGATGATCAAGACTCTTACGAATTCCTAACGGATTTCGTTTCTATTGTTTCAGAAAAGGGTGGCTGTGAGCAGTTCACTATCCACGCACGTAAAGCATGGTTAAGTGGTCTAAGCCCAAAAGAAAACCGTGAGATCCCACCATTGGATTACCCACGCGCTTACCAATTGAAGCAAGACTTCTCACACCTAACGATTGCGATTAACGGTGGCGTGAAATCATTAGAAGAAGCAAAAGCACATCTTCAGCATCTTGACGGTGTGATGATTGGTCGTGAAGCATACCAAAGCCCATATTTACTGGCATCGGTAGATCAAGAGTTGTTTGGCTCTAATGCTCCAGTGAAGAAACGCAGCGAAATTGTTGAAGAGATGTATCCATACATTGAAGCGCAATTAGCGAAAGGTGCGTACCTTGGTCATATTACCCGCCACATGTTAGGTTTGTTCCAAAGCATGCCCGGTGCTCGTCAATGGCGTCGTCATATCAGTGAAAATGCGCACAAACCAGGTTCTAGTCTAGAAGTATTGCAAGACGCGCTAGCTAAGATTCCAAAAGAATTGAATGTGTAAAATTCGCCAGTGAATGGCTAAAATTACCAACTAAAGAATGATAAAGCCAGAGTGCAGAAATGCCTCTGGCTTTGTTTTTTTATTAAAAATCATAATCTTAACTTCGTTTCTGTAAGTTGGTATGGAAACTGCTCTGTTTATTGAAAACAAATGGAGAAGTGATTATGTTGGAGCTAATCTTTATTTTAGTCTTTGCGGCGACCTTGTTGGTTACGGGTATCACAATGATGACCGTATTCGCAGCAACTGGTATTGCGTTAGTTGTGATGTTTTTACTGGGAATGGTTGGAGCGGTACTTAAACTATTACCATGGTTAATCGTGATTGCATTGGGTATTTGGTTCTTCAAGAATTACGTCGCTCAGCCCCGCTATAAATAATGAGTAACATCATTTAGTTGATGGAGAGGCGTGAGAATATGGTATATTTCCTCTCACGTCCTCTACGTGAATATCAGCTATCTCGGAGTAAATACTACATGACAAATAAAGCGAACATCGCTTTAACGGCATTATCGTTGGCAGTATCTTTTCCTGTTTTTGCAGAGTACTCTGTATCGACAAAAGTCGGCGCAGAGGTATGGGCTGCCGACACTAAAGTTAATGAAGTGAGACGAGATAGCAGTACCGCAGGCACTTTTTACGCGGCGATTGAACATGATGTTAAATACGTCCCTAATGCGCGCCTTCGTTACTCAAGTGTTGATGCGGATTACATGGGGTTCGATAAGCTCGATTTAACCTTGTATTACCACGTTCTAGAGCATGATTTATTGCACTTTGATGCGGGTCTTACGTTTAGTAATTTAAGTGACACTAAATACATTGATGCTGGCTCAAGCAGGCGTGTAGAAGAATTTGATGAGCTGATTTGGGCTTGGTATGGTTACGCAGAAATTCAAGTTCCGGATACAAACTTTGATGTGATTGGTGAGATAAACTTTGGTGACAACAAAGGTATCAAAAGCACCGATTTCATGGCAGGTGTTCAATACAATGTACCGCTCGAAAAAGCTCGACTGGCTTTTCGTGGAGGTTACCGTGTGATTGATTTAGAGTCCGATAAATTCATGTCGGATCTAGGGAAAGAGTTTATTTTTGCTAACGGCTTCTTTGTGAGTGCGGAATACGCGTTCTAAACTCAGCCATGTTAGATATTCGATTTACTTAAAACGTCGCTTTATAAGCGGCGTTTTTTTATATCACTTCATTATATCTAATCGAAATTTCTCCCTATTTGGCTGACTTAGACCATGCTTACCTAGGAGCAATGTGAAAGTTAAAACAGGGATAGCGATGACAATAAATGAACTAAGACATCTATTCCGTGAAAATCAGCTTATCGAAGCGATTATTGAGCCTGCAATCCAAGAGGGTGGTTGGGTTGTAGAGTTCAGACATGCGCGCGGTGGTTTTGTTTTTCTAACGGACAGTCACGGCGAAGAATGTCTTTATGAAGATTTGGATACTGCGTCAAAATCGGCAATGGCAGTAGGCTTTCAACAAGTCCGCATTGAAGATCGATGAGCAAAAAGTAAGCCGTTCTTACTTCCAAAAAGTTATAAAACATTCACTTCTATTCTTTCTTGTTATTAAGGAGAGTGGGTACTCTATCGTCACGCAATGAATAGGGATGTCGTGATAATGTCTTTTCAAAAGAATGAGTATTCTCACAAGAATGTGTCTGAAGATAATAATGGGCAAGGAGGAAATCCTCCAATCGCAAGCCCTCTGAATGACCAACAAATTAGCTCACTCCAACAAACTGTCTCTGAGTTGTCTTCACAGCAACTTGCTTGGGTCAGTGGGTATTTTTGGGGATTAGCTCAAAATCAACCAAACACAGCGGTAACGCCAATTGCACAAGCAACGGCAGCCGTATCAGCGAAGCCAGCAGGTAAGTTGAGTATTATTTTTGCTTCCCAAACGGGCAATGCTAAAGGTGTTGCTGAAGCTCTGGAACAGGAAGCAAAAGCAGAAGGAATTGCAGTCGAACTTTTTGATGCAAGCGATTACAAAGGTAAAAACTTAGCCAAAGAAACGCATGTCATTATTGTGGCATCGACTAACGGCGAAGGCGAAGCGCCAGACAATGCCATTGAGCTACATGAGTTTTTGCAATCGAAGAAGGCTCCTAAGCTGCCAAACCTGCAATATGGTGTTATTGCATTGGGAGATTCTAGCTACGAGTTCTTCTGTCAGACCGGTAAAGACTTCGACACTTACCTATCAAAGCTAGGCGCGACTCCATTTATCGAGCGTCTTGATTGCGATGTGGATTATGAAGCCCCTGCAACTGAATGGCGTAAGAATGCGTTAGACAAGGTAAAAGATACACTGTCTTCTGGCTCTGAAGCGGATGTGGTTCAACTTCCTGTGGGTCAAGCTGCGACTGCGCACTCTCCTTACAATAAACAAAATCCGTACACTGCGACGTTACTGACCAGTCAAAAAATCACGGGCCGTGACTCTGGAAAAGACGTTCGTCATATAGAAATCGACTTAGAAGGCTCGGGCTTAACGTATCAGCCAGGTGATGCACTAGGTGTGTGGTTTGAAAATAGCTCGGAACTTGCAAATGCCATTCTTGGTAAGGTCGGTTTGTCTGGGGTTGAGACTGTTGACGTTGATGGTGAAAGCTTGTCAATCCACAGTGCTCTCGTGAGTAAATATGAAATCACAACATCTAACCCGCAGCTCATCACAAAGTTTGCCGAGTTATCCGGTAGCAAGAAGCTACAAAAGTTAGTTGAAGATAAAGATAAGCTTCGCGAGTACTCTGCAAATACTCAAATCGTTGATGTACTGGCAGAAAAGAAAACCAAGTTAACCGCAGATGAGTTGATTGGTTTGCTTCGTCGTCTTACTCCACGCCTTTACTCTATTGCATCAAGCCAAGAAGAGGTCGATGAAGAAGTACACCTAACGGTTGCTTTGGTTGAGTACGAACAAAACGACGAAAAACGATATGGTGGTGCGTCTAGTTTCTTAGCACAGCGTCTCGAAGAGGGAGATGAAGTTAAAGTATTTGTTGAGCATAACAACAACTTTAAACTGCCGGAAGATGATAGTACTCCAATTATCATGGTTGGTCCTGGCACAGGGATCGCACCATTCCGTAGCTTTATTCAGGAACGTGAAAACCGCGATGCTGAAGGCAAAAACTGGTTGTTCTTTGGTGATCGCACGTTCACTCAAGACTTCTTGTACCAAGTGGAATGGCAAAAGTATCTCAAGTCAGGAGTACTAAGCCGATTGGATGTTGCCTTTAGTCGTGACCAAGTAGAAAAGGTTTACGTACAACATCGCATCTTAGAAAACGCAGCTCAAGTGTGGCAGTGGATCCAAGAAGGCGCTTATATCTATGTCTGCGGTGATGCAACGCGTATGGCAAAAGATGTGCACGACGCATTGGTTATCGTTGCTGAACAAGAAGGCAAGATGCCGCGTGACGATGCAGAACAATTTATTAATGACCTACGTAAAGCGAAACGTTATCAGAGGGATGTGTACTAATGACTTTTTCTACGGACAATAATAAGCAGGTTGTATTAGGTGAAGAGTTAGGGCCGCTATCTGATAACGAGCGCCTGAAGCGAGAAAGCAACTTATTACGTGGCACTATTGAGCAAGATTTACAGGACCGTATTACTGGTGGCTTTACTGCCGACAACTTCCAGTTAATTCGTTTCCACGGTATGTATCAACAAGACGATCGTGATATCCGTAATGAACGCACAAAGCAAAAACTGGAACCATTACATAATGTGATGCTTCGTGCTCGTATGCCTGGAGGCATCATCACGCCAACGCAATGGTTAGCGATCGACAAGTTCGCAACGGAGCACTCTTTATATGGAAGTATTCGTCTGACGACTCGCCAAACGTTCCAGTTTCATGGGGTATTAAAACCGAATATTAAGTTGATGCATCAAACGCTCAACAGTATTGGCATTGATTCGATTGCAACCGCGGGTGATGTAAACCGTAACGTGTTGTGTACCACTAACCCAGTGGAGTCTGAGTTACACCAAGAAGCTTACGAATGGGCGAAGAAGATCAGTGAGCATCTATTACCAAAGACGCGCGCTTATGCAGAGATTTGGCTAGACGGTGAAAAAGTAGAAAGCACGGAAGAAGACGAACCGATTCTAGGCAAGAACTACTTACCACGTAAGTTTAAAACTACAGTGGTTATCCCACCGCAAAATGACGTAGATGTACACGCTAACGATCTCAACTTCGTAGCGATTGCAGATAACGGTAAGCTGGTAGGCTTTAACGTCCTGGTCGGCGGCGGCTTAGCGATGACGCATGGCGATATATCAACTTATCCGCGCCGCGCTGACGACTTTGGCTTTATTCCGCTGGACAAGACACTTGATGTTGCCGCAGCTGTAGTAACAACTCAGCGCGACTGGGGTAACCGTTCAAACCGTAAGAACGCAAAAACCAAATACACATTGGATCGTGTAGGTAGCGATGTCTTTAAAGCGGAAGTCGAGAAACGTGCTGGTGTTAAGTTTGAGCAAAGCCGTCCATATGAATTCACAGAACGTGGTGACCGTATTGGCTGGGTAGAAGGAATTGATGGTAAATATCATTTAGCGCTTTTCATCGAAAACGGTCGCTTATTAGACTTTCCAGGTAAACCACTTAAGACGGGTGTTGCTGAAATTGCCAAAATCCACAAAGGCGATTTCCGCATGACAGCAAACCAAAACCTAATTGTTGCGGGTGTACCTAAAAACGAAAAAGCGAAGATTGAAAAGATCGCTCGTGAACATGGCTTAATGGACGACGGCGTAAGTGAACAGCGTAAGAACTCAATGGCTTGTGTTGCTTTTCCAACTTGTCCGCTAGCGATGGCAGAAGCTGAACGTTTCCTTCCTCAGTTTGTTACTGATGTGGAGGGGATTCTGGAGAAGCACAACCTACCAGAAAATGACAACATCATTTTGCGTGTAACTGGGTGTCCAAATGGTTGTGGTCGCGCAATGTTGGCTGAAATTGGTCTAGTTGGCAAAGCGCCGGGTCGTTACAACTTGCACCTAGGTGGTAACCGTGCCGGTACTCGAGTACCAAAAATGTATAAAGAGAACATCACGGATAAGCAAATCTTAGAAGAGATTGATCTGCTGGTGGCTCGATGGTCGAAAGAGCGTAAAGAAGGCGAAGCCTTTGGCGATTTCACTATTCGTGCTGGCATTATCCAAGAAGTGCTCGTATCAAAGAGGGACTTTCATGCTTGATTCTGTAGCATCCAAGCTGGAGCTCACAGAGTTACTGACATTAACAAAGACGGAGCAAATCCTCCGTCTTGCTCAAATTAATGTCGAGCTCGAAAAGCTTTCAGCACAAGAGAGAGTAGCGTGGGCTTTAGATAATCTAGAAGGCGAGTTCGCGGTTTCTTCTAGTTTTGGTATTCAAGCCGCGGTTATGCTTCATTTAGTTACTCGCGCCAAAGCGGACATCCCCGTCATTCTAACCGATACTGGTTACCTGTTTGCTGAGACGTACCGATTTATCGATGAGCTGACAGATGCTCTCAACCTAAATTTAAAAGTTTATCGAGCCAAAGAAAGTGCGAATTGGCAAGAAGCTCGATATGGAAAGTTATGGGAGCAGGGCGTAGAGGGAATTGAAAAATACAACAAGCTCAATAAAGTTGAGCCGATGCGTCGAGCGTTAAAAGAGCTTAATGTTGGAACGTGGTTCTCTGGATTGCGTCGAGAGCAAAGTAAATCTCGTGCAGGTTTACCGATTCTATCAATTCAGAACGGTGTGTTTAAATTTCTACCAGTAATTGATTGGACTAATAAAGACGTTCATTACTACTTAGAACAACACGGCCTTAAATACCACCCATTGTGGGATGAAGGTTACCTTTCAGTTGGTGATACACATACCACTCGTAAATGGGAGCCGGGAATGTCAGAGGAAGAAACTCGATTCTTTGGCTTAAAGCGAGAATGTGGCCTACACGAAGATGATGGCTCTGAACAAGATGGGTCTGGCATATAGCCATAATGCTCTTTAAATAGAGTTTAGGTTAAGTTTAATAAAGATAGCTGCAATAAAGCAGCTTTCTTTATTTATGGTACTTGAAAAACACGCCTCAAAGAACAACTCTGTGGATAAGTTGTGTGAGAGTTTGGGGTAAAGTTGAATAAATAAAGGTTTGATCGAAAACTCATTGTTTAACCATTATTTTTGCAATTTTTGAAAAATAACACTTGCCAATGTGAGCGCGATCTCTATAATGCTTCCTCGTCGACAGGGCAAGGCCTCACAAGGGGTTAAGCGAAGTTGATAAGGCTGAAAAGAAAAACGAAATAATTTGAAGAAAGTGTTTGACACAATAAATTATCTCGCTAGAATGGCCGCCTCTTCCGAAGTGATATCAATCACAAAGAAGAGTTGCTCTTTAACAATATAGACCTATCAATCTGTGTGGGCACTCGTTGATGATAATCCAATTAGATACTTAGGTATCAAATTAGGTTTCAATGAAACGAAGTGACCATTGAATCGAAAGATTCAGCACAGTCAATTCAAACATTACTTTATGTAATGTTCAGTATTCATTGAGCCGAACAAAATCTTAAATTGAA
>NZ_JAWOUY010000028.1:0-49547 GCF_033339635.1 Vibrio sp. 2092
AGTTCTTTTAGTTGTTGATTTCATAACACTCTCCAATTTTGGGGGTGGAAAGTGTCAACCTTATTTAGGACGGCACAGGGTTATTAAATCTGTGAGGTGGTTCAAGACAATAAAATTTAGAAGAAAATACCGTCAAACTTAGGTGGCTATTCTATCTGAGCACTCAGCTCACTACTTATAGTGGGCTGAGTGAGCGGTTGGGCATCGGCTCTTTATTTGGCGATGAATATGCCATATTAGGTTATATTCGTTAGTGTCTATTTTATCCCTAGCCGTTTTGCTAATCGGTGCAAATTGCCGTTATCTAATTCAAGCTGACGTGCCGTTGCTGCCCAGTTACCTTGGTTCTCTTCCAGAACTCGAACAATCATCGCTTTTTGGAAGGCGTCTGTGGCAGGCTTTAATCCGCCTTCTGGTAGCTCAAGCCGAGATTTTTGTTCCGTTTCTTCAACGTTCTTGATGTTCTGATTCGGCGTTCGGATGTCAAAATCTTGCTCAACTAACTCAATGTCCATGGCGTGGGTACGCGCTTTTGCCAAAACACCAGCACGTTTAATGACATGTTCAAGCTCTCGCACGTTGCCTGGCCATGAATAGTCTTTGAGTGCCTGCACCAAAGTGGGGGACAAACGAATGCTGTTCAATCCCAATTTGCTTCTTAAACGTTCGGCAAAAAAGCCTGCGAGTAACACCACATCGTCTTCACGTTCACGAAGAGGTGGAACATGAAGCGGGAAGACGCTTAGACGGTGATATAAGTCGGCTCGGAAGCGACCAGCAGTCACTTCTTCATGCAATATACGGTTGGTGGCGGCGACAATGCGTGTATTGACTCGAATATGGCGGTCATCACCCACACGTTGAATGTCGCCGTATTGTAGGGCTCGAAGTAACTTGGCTTGCAGCTCTAACGACAGTTCGCCGACTTCATCCAAAAACAGTGTGCCGCCGTCGGCTTGTTCGAACTTACCTTTACGATTGCTGATTGCGCCTGTGAATGCGCCTTTGATATGGCCGAACAACTCGCTTTCCGCGACCGATTCGGGCAGCGCTGCACAGTTGAGGTAAACCAAAGTATTGTTCGAGCGGCTAGAACGATGGTGAATAGCGCTGGCAACCAACTCTTTACCTACGCCCGTTTCTCCCATGACCAGCACAGACAATTCTGTATCGGCGACGGCATCAATCTGCTCTTGAAGATTCTTCATACCCGGAGAGTTGCCAATGATTTCATTACTTAAGGTGCGCTTCTCGGCGTAAGAGTCACGTGGCAGGCTTGCTTGTGTCTCTAGTTGTTCTAGTAGGAGTGCAGTGTGTAGGCCACCTGCTGCCAACGCGCTGACAAAACGTAACTCTTGGTTGCGTAGCCCATCAAATTGGTTGGGGTCGAAGGCGTCAATCGTAATGGCACCAATCAGTTGATCGTCGATCAGCAGAGGTAAACCAATGCAGGAATGGACATGCAGTTTGTCATCGTGGTTTGGAATCAAGCCATCGTATGGATCAGGTAAGTCGCTGTCAGAGGGAAAGCGCACGATATCGCCTGCTCGGGCAATGGCTTCTAATCTTGGGTGTTGCTCAATAGAGAAACGGCGTCCAAGCACTTCTTTCGCCAATCCATTGATCGCTAAAGGTTTAAAGTGTTGGTCTTCGTACAAAAGAAGGGCAGAAGAGTCACACTTCAATACGTCTCGAATCGTGGTTAATAACGTATCGAAGCGAGCCTGTTGAGTGAGCGCCGAGTTAAGATCTTGCGTGATGTGTAGCCATTGCGCGATTAAAGAAGTCATAGCCAATACCGATTGTGTCAATATGACTATTGTAGTGTCTTAATGACAATTTTCAACTGTGTCTAAATGACACTTTCTAAAGTTGATTTTTAATTAAGATATTGAAATATATAGCAATTGAAAGTTGGCACGCCCAGTGCAATACAAGAAGAAATTATTTTTGTTTATCCCGTCATTCAAGGTAGTAATTATGACAATTCACGTAAAAAACAACATCCACTGGGTAGGTCAACGCGATTGGGAAGTTCAAGACTTCCACGGTACAGAATACAAAATGACAAAAGGTACCAGCTACAACAGTTATCTAATTCGTGAAGAGAAAACCGTATTGATTGATACGGTCGATCATCGATTCAGTCAACAATTCATCCAAAATTTAGAGATGGAAATCGACCTTAAGTCTATCGACTTTATTGTAGTAAACCATGCAGAAGAAGATCACTCAGGCGCATTGTCGGCATTAATGGAGAAGATTCCGAACACGCCAATTTACTGTACAGAAGCGGCGATTGATTCGATTGTGGGTCATCACCACCATCCTGAGTGGAACTTCAAAACCGTAAAAACGGGCGACAGCATCGATATTGGTAACGGTAAGCAATTGGTCTTCGTGGAAGCGCCTATGCTGCATTGGCCAGACAGCATGATGACTTATCTAACTGGCGATGCAGTGTTATTCAGCAATGACGCATTTGGTCAGCACTACTGCGATGAACGCCTGTTCAATGATGAAGTGGATCAAAATGAGTTGATGGAACAGTGTTTGCGTTACTACTCAAACATCCTAACGCCATTCAGCAGCTTGGTAACCGCTAAAATCAAAGAAGTGCTGAGTTTCAATTTGCCTGTCGACATGATCGCAACGTCACACGGTATTGTATGGCGCGATAATCCGGTTCAAATCATCGAGCAATACTTGGCGTGGGCAGACAATTATCAAGAAGATCGCATTACGATTTTCTACGATTCTATGTCAAATAACACCCGAATGATGGCCGATGCAATCGCGCAAGGCATTCACGATGTCGACCCTGGCGTGGCGGTCAAAGTCTTTAATGTCTCTAAGCATGATAAGAATGAAATTCTCGCCAACGTATTCCGCTCAAAAGGCATCTTGGTTGGTTCGTCTACCATGAATAACGTCATGATGCCGAAGATCGCAGGCATGCTAGAAGAAATTACTGGTTTGCGCTTTAAAGTGAAGAAGGCCGCTGCATTCGGTAGCTACGGTTGGAACGGTGGTGCGGTGGATCGTATCCATGCTCGATTGACCGACGCAGGCTTTGAAACCGCAGTGAGTTTGAAAACCAAATGGCGACCAGATGGTAAAGCGATGCGTGAATGTCGCGAACATGGTCAGAACATCGCGAAATTGTGGGCAAAGCATGACCTGACAAGCCCTGTTATTTCGCCGGCGATTGCTGTGTCTGCACCACAAGTTCAATCACAACCCGCTGCGCCAGCGACAACACAAGCGGTAGTCGATGCTGCTCCTAGCAACCCTAGTACTGAGGCGCATCCCGCAGATTGTCAATGCATGGTTTGTACGGTTTGCAATTGGGTGTACGAACCAGCTAAAGGTGAGCCTAATCAAGGCGTTGAACCGGGTACGGCATGGTCTGAAGTGCCAGATTACTTCTTGTGCCCAGAATGTCACTTGGGTAAAGACGTCTTTGTCGAATACAACGGGTAAGGGGGCGAATATGCAAGCACCTATTGCGATTATTGGTAGCGGCTTTGCGGCTTACCAATTGGTGAAAACAGTGCGTCGAATGGACGCACATATTCCGCTGCAAGTGTTTACTGTTGATGATGGCGCGGAATACAACAAGCCCGATTTGAGTCATGTATTCAGTAACAAACAAACCGCCCAAGACTTAGTGGTTAGAAGTGGTGAGGCGTTTGCACAGGAACACAACATCGAACTGTTCGCCCATACCAAGGTTGAGCATGTCGACGTGCAAGCTCAGCAAGTGGTCGCCAACGGCCAAACCTATCCTTACTCCAAACTGGTGTTTGCGACAGGCGCGAAAGCCTTTGTGCCGCCAATATCTGGTGATGCAGCACCTGAGGTGATAACGCTGAACTCGCTACAAGAATATCAATTAGCGGAAGAGCAAATTAGCCGCGCGGAACGAATTCTAGTAATGGGTGGTGGTTTGATCGGCGTCGAGATCGCCATGGATCTCGCAACCAGTGGTAAAGCCGTTACGGTGGTTGAGCCAAATCCCCGTTTGCTCGCTAACTTGATTCCTGAATTTGTTGCATTGCGGCTGGAGAATCAACTTAAGCAGCAAGGTATTCAACTTGCCTTAGAGACTGGAGTTGTCGCGATCAATCACTCGGATGATTCGCTGGTGGCAAGCTTGAGCAAAGGTAAGGAAATCGAAGCCGATGTAGTGATTTCAGCTGCGGGTTTACGTGCTAACACTTGGTTAGCGAAGGCTTGTGGGTTGAGTGTCAATAAAGGCATCGAGGTGGATGCTCGATTACAGACATCAGCAGCCAATGTGTTCGCATTAGGCGATTGTGCTGAGATCCAAGGTCGAATGATGCCGTACCTCCAACCGATCGTGCTAAGTGCCAATGCTTTGGGCAAACAACTACTGGAGCAAGAAGCAGAGTTGAAACTACCGCCTATGATGGTAAAGGTCAAAACGCCGAGCTACCCAATTCAATTGGCAGGCGATTTTAGTTCGGTGACGAACTGGAGCGTGCAGATTTCTCAAACTGGTATTGCCGCGAAGGCAGAAGATGAAAATCGCCGACTCATGGGCTTCGTCGTGACGGGAGAACAAGTTACGCAAGCATTTCCACTACTTCGAGAGTTGTCTCAAGCCGCTCAGGCTTAACCGATTTAAACGAAAAGAATTGTAATTAGAGAGGGTATTATTAATGTCGCATCTACGAATTCCTAAAGACTGGACTGTTCAACGTTCAACGCCTTTCTTCACTAAAGACAATGTGCCACCAGCGCTACTGACTCATCACAATACCGCTGAGGGTGTGTTTGGGCAGCTGTGCGTCATGGAAGGGCAAGTGACTTACTACGGCTTTGCTGATGAAAATGCCACAGAAGCAGAAGTAGTGGTGGTGATTAATGCAGGCCAGTTTGCTACAAGTCCACCGCAGTACTGGCACCGCATTGAGATGAGCGATGATGCTCAGTTCAACATCAATTTCTGGTCGAACAAGGACAAGAGTGGGCAAGCGATGTTCCACGCTAAGCAGTAGTGAACCTTTGTAAGTGCTTTGACTGTTACGCTAATCGTCAAGTAAAGGGGTGTAGAAGGCGCAATAAACGGACTGCAATGCAGGATCATCGAGACCGAGGAAAGAGAAATCACGAGTAATGATTTCAATTCTTTAGTAGCATGTTACGAAACATTTCAGTCAGGTGAACCAAGGGAAGCGTGCAATGGAAAAACAACGAGTAGCATTTATTGGTCTGGGTGTGATGGGATACCCAATGGCTGGTTACCTAAGTAAAGCGGGCTTTGAAACCAAAGTATACAACCGCACAAAAGCGAAAGCCGACAAATGGGCTGAAGAATACCAAGGCGTAGCTTGTGAAACACCACGTGAAGCGGCAGAAGGCTGTGACATCGTTTTTACCTGTGTGGGTAATGATGATGACGTTCGTAGCGTTGTTTACGGTGAAGAGGGCATTCTGGTCGGCTTGAAAGCGGACGCAGTGCTAGTCGATCACACGACCACTTCTGCAGACCTAGCGGTTGAGCTGGCTGAAGCGTGTGCTAAGTATGGTAATCACTTCATTGATGCGCCAGTTTCTGGTGGTCAAGCAGGCGCAGAAAATGGTGTTCTAACCATCATGTGTGGTGGTGAACAAAGCATTTTTGACCGTGTGTCTCCGGCGATGGATGTGTACGCGAAGCAGATGACGCTACTGGGTGAAAACGGTCAGGGTCAACGCTGTAAGATGGTAAACCAAATCTGTATTGGAGGCGTTTTACAAGGTCTGAGTGAAGCTTTGTTGCTGGCACAAAAATCAGGCTTGGACATCGCTCAAGTTGTAGAAACGCTTAAGCATGGCGCTGCAGGTTCTTGGCAGATGGAAAACCGCGCAAATACGATGGCTGAAGACAAGTTCGATTTTGGCTTCGCTATTGATTGGATGCGCAAAGACTTAGGTTTCTGTCTGCAAGAAGCTGAGCGAGTGGGTCTAGAACTTCCACTGACTAAGAAAGTGGATGAGCAATACGCAGACCTTCAACGTGATGGTTTAGGTCGCATGGATACATCAGTACTGATCAAAGCGGTAGCTAAAAATCAGTAGTTGATGAATCAGTAATAGATAAACAGTTCTTTGGTATCAAAGAGCTTAAAGAAATCTAAGTTAATCATAATGAATCTCCTTGAGCATGGTTTGTGACTTGTGATTAAGGATTAGTGATTTGAAATCAGGAGGTGCTGTAGAGCACCTCCTTTTTTCGTCTTTAAATCACGCAGTGTAATGATTGCAGCGTTCGCTTACTTGTTTAAGCCTAGTGCAATTTCAAGACCTTTGCCGTACGCTTCGTCCGCTTGGTATGCGTGTTGAACGTGGCGCTGTTGGATGAACTCTGGCACACCGTCCATTGCGCGAGCTGTGTTATCGAACAGAGTTTGACGTTGCTCTTCGCTCATCAGACGGAATAGGTCACCCGCTTGGCTGAAGTAGTCTTCGTCTACACGATGATCGTAGTGATCAGCGTTGCCATTGATGCGTAGAGGTGGCTCAGAGTAATCTGGTTGCTCTGCCCATTCTTGTTTGTAGTTTGGCTCGTAACCCAGTGTTGAACCAAAGTTGCCATCAACGCGCATTGCGCCATCACGGTGGTAGCTGTGAACAGGGCAACGAGGTGCGTTCACTGGGATTTGATGATGGTTCACACCTAGACGGTAACGCTGAGCATCGCCGTAAGCGAACAGACGACCTTGTAGCATCTTATCTGGAGAGAAGCCGATACCAGGTACAACTGCTGCTGGGTTAAACGCTGATTGCTCAACTTCTGCGTAGAAGTTTTCTGGGTTACGGTTCAGTTCGAACTCACCAACTGGGATCAGTGGGTAGTCTTTTTGAGACCATACACGTGTTAGGTCGAATGGGTTGAAGTTGACTTCATCCGCTTCTAACTCAGGCATGATCTGTACGTACATCTTCCATTTAGGGAAGTCTTGACGCTCAATCGCTTCGTAAAGGTCACGGTGATGGCTTTCGCGGTCTTTACCTACGATGGCTTCTGCTTCTTGGTCAGTCAGGTTCTTGATGCCTTGTTGAGTTTTGAAGTGGAATTTCACCCAGTAACGTTCGTTTTCTGCGTTGATGAAGCTGAATGTGTGGCTACCAAAACCATGCATATGACGGTAAGAAGCTGGGATACCACGGTCACTCATTACGATAGTCACTTGGTGGAATGCTTCTGGTAGTGATGTCCAGAAATCCCAGTTGTTGGTAGAGCTACGCATGTTAGTGCGAGGGTCGCGTTTTACTGCGTGGTTTAGGTCTGGGAATTTTAGTGGGTCACGTAGGAAGAATACTGGTGTGTTGTTACCAACCAAGTCCCAGTTACCTTCTTCAGTGTAGAATTTAAGTGCGAAACCACGGATGTCGCGTTCTGCGTCTGCAGCACCGCGCTCACCAGCTACGGTAGTGAAGCGAGCGAATAGTTCTGTTTTTTTGCCGATGTCAGAGAAGATCTTAGCGCGAGTGTATTTTGTGATGTCGTGCGTTACTGTGAACGTACCGTAAGCACCAGAACCTTTTGCGTGCATACGACGCTCTGGGATCACTTCGCGGTCAAAGTGTGCCAATTTTTCAAGGAACCAAACGTCTTGTAATAGTTGAGAGCCACGAGGACCTGCAGTCATAACGTTTTGGTTATGTGCGACAGGGCAACCTGCTGCTGTAGTCAATTTCTTGTTTGTCATTTTTCTTCCCCCTCCAGGGTTCAATACCTTAGAAACTGTAGAGGAGGTTATTACGGAAAAGCTGGGGGAGAAAACTGATATTGCTTATCAATTCAATAGATGGTGACTATGGTCGAAACTATATTAGAATCAGAAATTTACTACATTAGCTTGATTGACATAACAATCGGCGTTCTCGAAAGCGATTGACTGGGGGGGAGCGCTATCCAGTTAGCGTGTCTGCGATGCTAGTAATATCGCCCCTTAAATGAAGTTTTACGTGTGATCAAAGGGGCGAAAGGGGGGAAGTAATTAAGAGTACTTCACTTCAAGTTGTTCAGCTTTTGCAAATGCTGGGTGTGTCGCGAGCTGTTTCCCATAACGTTCAATATTAGGGAAGTGATTAACTAAACCAAACTTTTGAACCAATTCGACAATGAAAGACATCATGATGTCAGCGCCAGTCAGACGCTCTTCTACTAGGTAAGTTTTGCCTTCTAAGGATTGCTCGAAGTAGCCTAGTACATTCATTGCTTCCTTGTCGGCATAGCCTGATAAAAACTGAGTTTCATTTGGCTCTTTGCTTACGAAGATTTTTAGCAACATAGGTAAAATTGCAGAGCTTTCTGCAAAGTGCATCCATTGCAAATATTCTGTGTGTGCTTTTGTACCACGCTCAGGAGCAAAGGCTCCGTCACTGTATTTCTCAATCAAATATTCGGTCATTGCACCTGACTCAATGATAATCTCGCCGTTATCTTCAAGAACAGGTGACTTTCCTAATGGGTGAACACTTTTTAGTTCTGGCGGTGCCATGAAGGTCACGGAATCACGGACATAGGGTACAATTTCGTAATTTACATCTAGCTCTTCAAGTAACCAAATGATGCGCTTTGAACGAGACTGATTGAGGTGGTGAAGTTTAATCATTTACATATCCCTTTTTATAATGGGTCGTTAATCTGTACTACAAGCTTGCCGAAATTCTTACCTTCCAACAGACCGATGAATGCTTCTGGCGCATTATCCAGTCCTTGTACTAGATGTTCGCGGTATTGGATCTTTCCTTCTGCCAACCATTGATTAATATCTTGCGCAAATTCACCGTAACGATGTCCGTAATCATCAAAAATGATGAAGCCTTGCACCTTGATTCGTTTGGTCAGGAGCTTACCCATTAGTAATGGAAGATGGTCGGTACCTTCAGGCAGCTCTGTCGCGTTGTACTGAGAAATCAAACCACAAAGTGGGATACGCGCATTTGTATTCAGAAGTGGCATTACAGCCTCGAATACTTTGCCACCTACGTTTTCGAAGTAAACATCGATACCTTTGTCACAGGCATTTTTCAGTTGTTCTGCAAAGTCTTCAGCTTTGTGATCAATACACTCATCGAAACCAAGCACCTCTTTAGCGTAACGGCATTTTTCTTCTCCGCCTGCTATACCAACAACTCGGCAACCTTTGATTTTACCAATTTGACCAACTGTTGCGCCTACAGGCCCCGTAGCAGCTGCTACCACGATGGTTTCCCCTGGTTTTGGCTGACCAATGTCGAGTAAACCCATGTACGCGGTAAATCCTGGCATACCTGCAACGCCTAGCGCGTAAGAAGGATTTTGCGGTTCTTTACCAAGTTTAATGACCATCTTACCAGTTGAGATAGCGTAGTCTTGCCAGCCAACAGTGTAGGCAAGAACCCATTCACCTGCTTCGTAATCTGGGTGGTTTGATGCTTCTACCTGACAAACTGTACCACCGACCATTACGTCATCAATTGCAACAGGGTCAGCGTATGATTCGGCATCACTCATGCGACCACGCATGTATGGATCTAGAGATAAATAAACCGTTCTCAATAGCATTTCACCCTCTTTCGGAGTCGGTTTCGTTACCTCTTCTAAACGAAAGTTTTCTTGTGTCGGTGCACCATGGGGACGTGACGCGAGTACTATTCTGCGATTTGTTGCGTTAGTCATATCTATCTCACTTGTTGATTAGACCGGTCGTCTAGTATTTATTTCAAAATATCCCGCTTATGTAAAGCGGGAAGGTTTACTGTGTTAACACTGACGCTTTTTCTGACAGTGAAACGTGTGTAGGGTGTTCATTCTGCTTCCACGCCGCCCGTTATGGGCAAGTGCGCGTATTCTGCAGTAAGTGTTGAGTATAGGTCAGACTTTGCGTCAATGCTGCCTGATCTTGATAAAGTTTGTTCAGCAAGCTAGCGCCATTCCAAAGGTAGTATATCTGCCTTGCTAATAACGCACTGTCACCATTGGGGATTGAGCCATCTTGAATGCCGATGTCTATGCAATCCGCTATCGCTTGAATGGTTTTGTCTGCTCCTTGGCGTAATGCCAAGCGCATTGACTCAGAGAGATCGGAGACTTCTGCACTTAACTTGACCAATAAACATTTGTTCGCATTACACACGTCGTCTTCTACTTTGACCATTTCTTCGAAATAGCTCATTAGGCGTTGGTAGCCACTCAATTCAGTATTGGTAAAGCGTGCGTTTAAACGCTCAAAATACTTAGTAAAGTAGTCTTGAATCATCGCTTCACCAAATTGTTCTTTGGACTTGAAGTAATGATAAAACGAGCCTTTTGGCACTGCGGCCTTTTTTAACAGCTCTGAAAGACCAACACTCGTGAACCCTCGGTTTACGATCAACTCGTATCCGACGTCGAGAATATGTTGGCGTGTGTCATTCGTCTTTGCGTTCATGGAGTGTACTATAGAATGAATTAGACCAGTCGTCTAGTATTTGTTGTGGGTTATTTAATCAGCTCATACTCAATAACAAAGAGCGTGTCGGTATTTGGGTAGATTTCTCGAATTAACTGCTTGAGTTTTGGTAGTTCGATGGCTTCTTGTTCTGCATGAAACTCATTAATATCTTCAAAGTGAAGTGGTTCTACAGAACGTATCTTGATATCGCAGACTTTACGATCCGTTTCTAAGGTAAAAACTTCGACTTCTGTATTGGGAACGTAATGGCTTTCTGATTCATCTCGAATCGTTATCGTCTTTTTGCCTGACGTGATCAACGGGGTTAAGAATTCAAAAAAAGTAATCTTGGTTGGATGAGATGGCATGATGTACTCGTTAGTCTGGTTGTTTGGCGTAATTATATACCCAAATCCCCCAGAGGTTCCTGTATTACTAGAACGATCGAGTGCGGATGAAGCGAATTAACTTGGCACTAAAGTAACCTGAGATAACGCCTATCCAGTTGGTGCTGAGATCATCAAAACTAAATGATCGATTTGGAATAAAAAGTTGGCTTATTTCTTCCATTGAAACGATAGCCAACAGCAGTAGCAAAAGACGAATCCCAAAAACGTCGGTTTTATTCGAGCTCACCAGAGAAGGGAACGTGAAGACCGATAAAAAGCCGATCAATAAACTGAAAGTAAAGTGAAGCGTACTCGATCCGCCTAAGTAGGTTTCCATTTGCAGGTAAGCAGTATGGTGTAAGTCAGAGCTTTTCCACAAAGAGAGTGAAGCGGTTAGCATCAGGACTAAAACAAAACTCGTGCGTGCCAGTATTAAAGCCATAATTAACCTATTGGAAAGAAGCCTAAGTAACGTTTTACAAAGTACAGTGCAGCTAAATTCTGGATAGCCATGCCAATTGCCATTGCCCACGCTGCACCAATCACCCCAAATATTTGGCAAAGCGTAACAAGTAGGCAGATGGACACCGTACCGGAGGAAATTGTAATGTATTTCATGGTTCTCTCATGACCACTCATTAATAATAAAAAACCTACCGAACCAGTCGCCACATTGACTAACTGCCCCAGAGAAAGGACGACTAATAGTGGTGCCGCAGCGAGAAACTCCTCACCAAAAAACTGCATTACAAACTCGGGGAAGAGGGTACAAATAATTACGGGTACAATCGCTAAACCAACATTGGCTCGGCACGCCAAGCGGCTCAGATTCTGCAGTTTGAGCATTTGACGCTCTTTGTAGAGAGACGCAAACATCGGGGCGACCACAAAGTTAATGGTAATCAGCACAAAGCCAATCAGTAGTGATGTGCGTTGGGCTGCGGCTAACAAACCGATTTCCGCTGTTGAGATAAAAAAGCCCGCAATAACAAGGCTTCCCCATTGAAGAACATTCGTGAAGATACTGCCAACCCAGACTTGCTTGGCAGAAGCGACCATTTTTTTGTTTGGTACGAAAGCCGATGTTTGATATTGATCTGAGCCAAGCCAATTGGCACTAGATATGACCGCGACACCTATGCTCGCTAAAAGCAGTGCGGTCATTAGATTGTTGATATTTTGCTGACCGATATAGTCTAGGGCAAAGACAAAAATGACCATCAAAATGCTTACCCCAAGCTGCAACGCAAACAGAGATGATACAACTTTTCTACATGCTTGAAGCACCCGACTGTTGGTTTGCGCAAGCACCAAGAAAGGTATGCAAAGCAAGCATAAAGTAATCGCATACATTGGTGATTGAGTCTGGTTTAGCTGTTCTGGAAACAGATTAAACCCTGCTAACAAAACGCCTATGGCGAGCAAGCAAAATGCCATACTTCGATAAAGTGCGGTTTTATAGTTTTGGCTTTGTTCAAGCTTCTCTTTGTTATTAAAAGCGATCGCATTGTAACGAACTAACGAGACATCAAAACCTAGCTGAGAAACGATGGCGAGTAGCGAGACTAGGTTGAATAAAAAGAAGAATTGACCGGCCGTCGAAGCGTCACTGGTCTTCGATACAATCAGAGTCAGTAAAAAAGCAAATAGCGCACTCAACACACGCGTGATTGCGGTTTTTAATCCAGTAGATAACAAGCTTTTTTTACCGCTGGGCATCAACAGTAATTTTTGTTGAACAGTGTGAAACATAGGAGCATTTAACCGTATAGTTTATTGAGTGCGAGGCGCTGTTTTTCTTCACTGAAGGCATTGTTTAATTCTGCTGTATATTGGCGAAAATCGATCTCTTCATAATGATTGACACAATGCGCGATCTGCTTGGCCATTTCTTCAGGTGTGAGCGCTAAAAACGGGTAGTTGAGATCTTTGGTTGCGCCGATGGTCCGAATAACCATAGGAAGATGTAACTTGGATGCTTCTAGAATGGTTAACGGCATCCCTTCCCATGCTGCAGTGTGTAGATAAAGGTCTGAACCTTTGAGCTTTTCAACTACCTCATCGCGAGGCAGCATACCCGTTACATCCACATTTTCAGTACGTAATTTCTGTTCGAGTACTTGGTCACCGCCACCTATCCATGTGATCTCTATCGGGCGGTTAAGCGCATACCGATTAAGGAACTGCAATGTGCTGATAAGAAACTGAGGATCTTTTTGGGGCGCGACACGACCAAGTACAATGAGCTTCAGCGCTTCTTGCTTGTCTCGCTCTATACGATCTTCACTTTGATAAGACACGTAGTTGTTGAGCAGTTCGGCATGTTTCGCACCAATGCTAATGGCTAGGTCACACTCTCGTTGGCTACAGCCTGCAACCACATCAATTTTGCTCAGTTTTACTTTCTCTAGTGCTTTATAGATCTGGCGTGCAAGCTCTGAGATATCTTCACGTTCGAAGGCATAACAGTGCGGTGTGTAAACCAAGCGTGCCTTGCCAAGCTTTAGAAATCGGCCGAGAAATCCTGCTTTACTCGAGTGCAAATGCACGACGTCGGGACCAAGTGATGCAATCATGTGGTTTGCATCGCGAATAAATTGAAGCAAGCCGCCTTCTACCCACTTTGTCTGTACGAAAATGTGGTGGTTGTTCTCATTGGTTAAGTCGTTTTCTCGGGCTCTGGCTAGCAAGAAATGCTGGTAAGGCTCGTCTCTGGATGAGTGAACATAACTATAGAGGGCGGTTTGAACGCCACCTCCAAACGCTTCTGTAACATGGAGTACTTTCTTCATGATGATTTTGTCCCTGGTGTTTGCATCCATTTGTGTTTAAAAGCATCACGCTCTTGCTCTGAATAAACGTGGCGATACAAGGGAAGATCGTACATATAGAACAGTTTTGAGAAGTCGTAGTGATTCTTAAAGTGTTGGTGGATATTGGAGTACCACTTGTTTTTCGCTTCGTTACTGTTTTTCAGCACGAAGTCTTGCAACTCAAGAAACTCACCGATTTCTTTATCAAGAGAACTGAGCTGTTCGCATTTGATTAGCATGACGTTGGCCTGATCGTTCTGGAATGTGAAGAAAGGTTGAGTGTTGTCCAGCTCTTGGCGCATCACATCGATATTGAAATTACGCTTTAACTCGTTGTCGAACCAGTCCGCAAAATAGTTGAGATTGATATAGTTATCAAAACAATGCTCGAGGTGCTGATACGTGACTTCCATATCTCGGTGAATTGCATCGTTCTTTTTGCCTTCGATAAATTGCAAATGGAGATCTTGAAAGAAGCGAGAAAAGACAGTTGCGATTGGATCGCGGACCAGAGTAACGATTTTAATCTGCTCGCGTTTTTGTAAGATACGTTTTCGCTGCTTGAGCACTAAGCGATAGAGTGCGCGGTTTCGGAAGTCGAAGAATTTACTCACGTCTTTTTTATTGTGATACATGTGAAATTCTTCGTGATCATCAAAGGTGTGGATGTGATAGCTCGGGATATTTTTCTCCCCTAGCGTGTGCTCAATTGATGAGGAGCCAACTTTGCCCATTTGGTAAACTAAAACAAAATTATCAGCTTGGAGTTCTCGGTTCTTTTCAAATTGTCGAGAGATTGAATACTTCATCTATCCTATCCTTGATTATTCATATTCGTGGTGATGGTTTACCGGAAAAGTATGAGCAATGGCCCTTGAGTCGTTGCTAATGCTGATCATGACGGGTAATAAGAGTATTAAAATTATGGTGGTGTTTACCGCAACGAAAAACACCATGATGAGGGCGTATATCGCAAGTAATAGGCTTTTTCTGTTTTCATTAAGACTACGGAAGCAAAAGCGAATAAAAAGAAAATAACCACCAAACAGCAGACCGATACCAAGCAATCCGTATTCAATTGCGGTATCTAACACAAAGTTGTGGGTGTAGATCGCCAGCTCATCATAATTAAAGTAACTGATCATAAAGTTGGGTAACATTTTCGCGCCGACACCTAACACCGGGTGTTGAAATAAAATATCTAGCCCATTGGCAAGTAAAAGTTTTCTATGAAGATTCGATACCCAGCGGGCTTCACTTTGGTTGGCAAATAAGACGTCTTCTTGGGTTATTTCCAATGTGTCTGCTAGCGTTTCAAACCCAACGTAGAGTGTGGTTGTGACGGCAGTAAACACAATGAAGCTTAAGGCTAATAAAATCGTCCACGTGTACGTTTCGCTGAGCGATTTTCTCATTAAGTTTTTTACGAGCAGTTGGTCAAAGAAGAAAAGCAGACAAAAACCAAGTAGCGCTTTTCTTTCTTGTGACAACACCAGTAATACTAAAGCTACGAGCATCAAAAGGTGGAAAGCGCGAATTTTATCTCGATAAAGGTACAGTAGCGAGCACAGTACACCGAACCCGTATTTACTTACCCCGAGTAACTTAAACCCGCTTTGATAGCCCTGAGCAAAGTGCCATAAGGCAACGAGCGTACAGATGAAAAACAACAGATACGTGAAATAAACCATTACCCGTTCGTCATCAAACACGCCATAGGCGTACATTAGGCTCAGTAGGCACAAAATCGCTAACCATTGCACAGTTTCTATAACTAGCGGCATTAAAGGGACGCGATTTAGCAGACCATTTATGAACACATACCCAGTGAACAATACGAGGAACCCCATACAGGGATGCATGAGTTTTTCAGCTTTTCCTTCCAATACCACTAATGCAGTAAAACCAATGGACAAAAGGCTTGCGATGTCAGAAGGGGCTAGCGCTATTCCTCCAGCACGAAACTTCATAGGAATAAAGAACAATGTTAGTAAGCACGCAGCTATTATCGGAGTTTGGTTATTTATCGGTACAAAGTTCATCATAAATTTTGTAATAGCTGTTCCTAAAGTTATTCAAAGTAAACTGGTTACAACGTTCGACAAAAAAACAGGAAGCAGCTTCATAGGAGCTTTTACTACCCACTATGTGAAGTATTTTTGTTATTAAGTCATCGGATTGACCTTGTTTAAATAAATAAGTTTTATCTCCGATTACTTCATTTAGTCCGGGGACGTCCGAGCCTAGAACTGGTAACCCTTCAGCCATAGCCTCTACAGCCGCAAGACCAAAACCTTCTACTTTTGAAGATTGCACATACAGATCGAGACTAGATAAGAATCGAGGAATGTCAGATGTGATACCATACCAATGTATACGATGATCGCAGTTCAAATCTTTTGCTTTTTTTCTAAGAACTTGTTTTTTTTCTCCGTCTCCAGCTAGATGGAGGTGGTAGTTTTCTGGTAATTTAGCTATTGCACATATTAATGTATCGTGGTCCTTATAGTGATGAAGCCTACCAACCATTCCTATGTTTATAACTCCTTTTTTTTCTAGCGCCTTATATAATTTAGGTTGTCTAGAGAATCGATGAAGATCTACACCATTGAATATTACTTCATAGCGGTCTTTGTATGCTGGTATGAATTTAACTAATGCTTCTTGAACCTTGTGAGTGATGCAAATAGTTTTGTCATTGCTCATATAAAGAAGGTGCTCCATAAACTTAAATAATGGATAGTCCCTGCGTCGATTAGTTGTGTTATGTTCTGTTTGTATTTTCCTTTTTCCAAAGGAAAATAGAGCGAGGTATATAGAAGGAAATAAATGACTATGTACCAAATCTGGCCATTGGAGTATTTTCCATTTTTCAATTAGAGACAGTGACTTCCAAACATAGCACGTCACTTCACTTTCTTTCAGTTTTTCCTCGAAATCATTGTCTGGATTAAGAATGAGAACTCGTATTTTATATTGAGGCATATGCTGGACTACTAGATCTACAAGAAAGCGCTGTGCTCCACCATTGCTAGATAAGTCATTGATTATGTGTAGTATTTTCATTTAAATACTTTTCCTTGAGTGATAGGATTTCAGAGTTTGAAAAGAAACGTTGTGCTAATTTTGATGAGAACATTTCTTCAACGTACTCGGGTGTAGGTTGAAATTGCGTTTTGAATTCTTTCATTAGTGGCGAGTACCATTTGTTGTCTGATTGATTTTCATAAACAACATCCACGGGGTAACCTAAAAAGTCTTCAACTGCGGAGTTAGCCTTCGTTAGCTTGTCACTTCGAATGACCAACAGTGAGAAGTTATTGTTATGGTATGTTTGATAGCCTACTTCGTGATTAAAAGACTCGTTAAACACATCAATCCCTGTTAGTTGTTTGATCTCGTTGTCAAACCACTGCAGCGCATATTGATGATTCATGTGCTTATCAAATGCTTCTTGGAGTAATTGCGGTCGTTCGGTACGTATTGCGCTGTCATCCTTTAGATATTTGTCCGCCATCCAAAAAGGAAGTGCTTGAAAGAACATTGAGACATTTCGTCCGATCGGTTCACGCACCAGCGAGATAATTCGAACTTTTTTCTTACGCTTTAACATGCGGCTCATCGTTATGCGCTTTAGTCGTCGCTTTAACGCATTGATCTGAGGCTTATGCAATTGCGCTCTAACGGGGGATATTTGTTTTTGCGCATCGACGGTCATAAGGTCGTGCAAGTGAATCGAGTCAGGAATGGAATGCTCTAATGCACTCGAACCTACTTTGCCCATTTGATAGATCAATACCGGTTGTTCTTGGCTTTTCAAGGTTTGGTACCAAGATAGGTTTACGTTAGTAGGCGTATTTCTGGACATAAAGCGTCTCTCCTTCCTTGGCCTTGGCTTGTGTGATTAAGACGCCAAGAGATGGAACTGAGTGTTGTATTTGTTTAGATAACGCAAGGTTAACCAGTGATGATTTTGTTGATTCTGAGCGAATGACGGTGATCAGACCATTGGCATACTGACCAAGAATAAGTGCGTCACTCACTGACAGTAGGGGCGGCGTATCGATAATGATCCGGTCATACTTATTTTGAAAATGTTCGAGCAACTTTTTAAAGCGATCAGAAGCCAGTAATTCCTGTGGGTTTGGCGGAATTAGGCCGGCCGATAATACATCTAAGTTGGCTTCTTTTATATGTGTAACACAATCTTTGATTGGCGTATCCATCGTCAGGATATGCGTTAAGCCAGGGCTTGATTCAGCAATACCGAATCGCTTTGCGATGGAAGGTCGACGTAAATCGCAGTCGATGATCAACACCTTTTCCATTTTTGAAAACGACACCGCCATATTGATACTGGTCGATGTTTTTCCTTCTTCTGGAATAGCAGAGGTAAAGGGCAATATCTTTTGCTTCGTGTTGGTTAATCTGAGCAGAAGCGAGGTTCTGACGGAGCGGCAAGCTTCACTAAATAGCTTTTCTTCATCATCTAAATACGCGGTATAACTGACGCCGTTTTTACGCAAATTGCGTTTTTTGACCATAGGAATCACACCTAAACACGTAACACCAAGTTTTTCCTGCACATCGGCTGTGCTTCGGATAACTTCTCGCATCGTTTCTAAGATGATGACCAGAGCGCAAGCAATGGCAAAGCCAAAAAAGGTGGCAATTAGTACCAGTTTGATTCGTTGTGGTGCCACCGGGAATAGAGGGATGATGGCTTTATCAGTAAAGCGAGCAGTGACATTCTTGTAGTCGCTGGTGGCGTTGGTCTCTTTCTCACGATTTAAGAACGCTTCATAGAGTGCCTTATTGGATTCAACCTCGCGTTTTAACTGTTCGTAACGCGCTTTTTGTGACCCTAACGATTGGAAGTCTGACTTTTTGTTATCGAGCTCTGCTCGAAGCATGTCCTCTTGCGCTTTTGCAGCAAGAAGGTCTTGTTGCTTACTGAAGGAAATGTCACGAATGAGTTGCTGGGTTCTTGATTGAATTTCAGCAAGCTGTGCTTTCGCCTGAATCATTCGATCATGCTTAGGTCCGTAGCGCTGTGCCAGTTCAGAGAGATTTTTGGCTGCCTGTGCTTCCGACAATTTGAGATCGCGGATTTGCGCTTGATTAGCGAATTCATCAATTGACAACAAGCTGTCTAAACTTTGCGAAGATTTACGTCGTAACAGTTGGATTAACGTCTGCGCTTCAATACGCTTATTAACAGCGATATTCAGCTTGCGAGTGAGTTCTTCTAGCTCATTTGCGTAAATTTCATCAATACCGTTGATATCGATCAACCCTTCTTTTAACAAGAATTCTTGCAGCGCTTGCTCCGAGTTACGTAATCGCTCCTCCAATTTTTGAGAGTTATTTGTCAACCAAGTAGCCGCATTTTGTGTAACGACCAATTTGGCTTCAAAATTTGCGTCAATGTAGGCTTGGCCGACCGCGTTGGCGATTGTCGTCGCAAGCTTAGGATCGGTAGAACGAAAGCGAATTCTGACTAATTGGGTGTTACGTACTGGCTCAATATCGAGTTTACTTCTGAAAGCTTGAAGTGCCTGATAATAGGACTCTGAAAACTGGGCGGTTTCTTTTGGGCTTGGTGCCACATTCAGTAGGTCTTGAACAAAAGGAATCGACTTTATTTGGTCGATTTTTTTATTTAACCCCCCTGAGCTTGTGAATTCAGGTAATTGGGTGAGGTTCAGCTCTCTAATGACCTTATCTGCAATATGATTCGATTTTAAAATGGCGATTTGCGTTTGAAAGTACTCTTTTTTTGTCGTGTCGACGCCATATACTTCCTCGATTGAAAGGGCGCTTTTTTGCTCCTCTTGGATGAGTAGCGTAGCTGTAGCTTGGTATATCGATGCTTTGGAGTAGATATACCAAGTACAAGTTAATGAGAACAGAAGCGTGAATGCTGCGATGCTTAGCCAATTCTTTTTAATCGCTTTGAAGTGATGGCCAAAACGAATCAGTTCTACTTTGTTCATCTGGAGATTATTTGGATGAGTCCCGTTCATTTGATTCCCTGTCACTTAAAAGAAGCTCTGGTCAATAAATACAATGTCACCAGGTTCAACGTTGCGGTGCATACTGACCCCTTCCATCGTTTGACCTGTTTTATGCTTGGTGAGGTTAATGCCTTTGCGTGAGGCTCTGTCGGTCAAGCCACCTGCTAGAGCGATGGCCTTCTCTATGGTTAACCCTGGACGGTACTCAAATCCACCAGGTTTCCTGACTTCGCCATTAACGTAAAACAGACGAAAGTTATTGATGGTGACCATCACTTTTGGATTGATGAGATAATCGCCTTTTAAGCCCGTTTCTATTTCGTACTTGAGTTGTTTTGGTGTTTTTTTGATTGCTTTGATTCGGCCAAGGTAGGGGTAATCAAAATAGCCATCTGACGTTATTAGAATATTTTTAATCGTAAGATCTTCTTCACCATAGACCTGCACGGAAATGGTATCGCCAGTATCGAGTAAGTAATCTTCCTCGTTTGAGTCAGCGTTGACCAAAGTGCTAAATAGCAACAACGCTACACTCATGAATTTGATGAATGCCTTCATTAATAATCCTTTTTACAGAGAAAACTGTGCGCTTAAAGTCCAAATGTTTTGTTCGAAGCTATAACCCGATCGGCTAGAGTTTTTATCTTGGTATTGCCAATCGGCTTGCAGCTGTATCCAACGTTTGATCTGATAATCGATACCAAAAGATAGAGTGTACCGATCGTCGTTTCTGGAGATTCCCGTGTAATCATCTTGTTGATAAACAGCACCTAAGCGAGTTGCAAGGTAACTATTCCAATCGTGCTTGAGGTTCAGTCGGTAACGAGTTTGTAGGTTGTAATCGCCATCTTGATCGGGGTTAACCGCCGCCTGAGTGGTTTTCACGCTGACTAGAGTTTGTTCTTGAGGCAACCATTCAAAGCCGATATCCCAACTAAAGCCTTTAAATGTCTCTCGTTGAGCGCTGTCAAAATCTTTGATTTGATAACCGAGTCGAGCGATGCCTTTGGTTTTTCCTGTAACTTCCCATTCGGCACCGGTGTAATAGAAACTGGTGTTGTTATCTTTCGATGGCTGCGCAGAATTTCGGTGCTGATACTCGGTTATGATTTGGTTTGTTCCGACTAACCAATAGGTTCTTGGCGTCGCTCTTAAATAGAACTCCAAATGTGCATTGGGAGCTCGAAAATCGTTGTATTTAGTTTTAGCGTTTGGGCGCCCAGGCAAGCCGTCACGATAGTTTTGATAGGTTTTATCACTATAGCCTAAACCGAATTCGAGTCTGCCTTTGGCACCGTTAGATCCAAAGACATAATTGGTTTTTACATCGTTACGGTTGAACTCTATTGGTGAGTCGATTGCGCTACCATTACCTTCGGTAATATCTTCTCCTCGAACTTCATGCTGGGCGCGAAAACGGTAATCAACCACTAAACGATGACGATGATTAAATTCGAAAAAGTTGGAAAACTGAAAAGTGTGGTCGTCGAAGTCGTTGCGATCGTCAGATGAAAAGCCCGCTTTTAACTTATATAAAATATCTGCGCGATAGCGATTCCGTTCTATACGTGCTAGTAAGCTTGGTTCTATACCCCAAATATTGACCGATTCTACATTGCCGGATTTTTCCGCTTTATTGATGTTGTCATCTCCCTCGTAGAAAGTTTTTACGAGGGGAATCAACTCTATACCAGACTCGGTTTGGTAAGCCATCGGTTCTGCGAGCAAGTCAGTAGAAAACAGACTCAATGTTATTGCCATTGTCAGTTTCTTCATAATCTTAACCTTAGTAAGCGTTAGCACCAGTGAAGCCTTTGAAAACGGTCATAAAGATGATTTTGATGTCCATCCAAACCGACCAGTGGTGGATGTAATCCAAATCAAACTCGACTCTCTTTTCCATTTTTTCTAAGGTGTCTGTTTCGCCGCGATAGCCATTAATTTGCGCCCAGCCAGTAATGCCTGGTTTTACTTTGTGACGTAGCATGTATCGGTCAACAATCTGGCGATACTCTTCATTGTGCGCCACGGCATGAGGGCGTGGACCAACAATAGACATGGTCCCTTGCAGTACATTGATAAATTGAGGCAGTTCGTCCAAAGAGGTGCGACGTAGAAATCCGCCAAAAGGCGTAATACGAGGATCGTTCTTTGTCGCCTGTTTCACGTTGGAACCTTGATCCATGGTTGTCATTGAACGGAACTTCCAGACTTCAATCTTGCGTCCATCAAGACCGTAACGATGTTGTTTAAAGATGACAGGGCCTTTAGAAGTTGCCTTAATGCCAATCGCAATGACGAATAGAATAGGGGCGATTAAGACCAAAATAATGCTCGAAAACAAGATGTCTTCAAACCGTTTTACCCAAGAAGAAATTCCAGCAAAAGGTGTATCAAAGACACTTAGTGTTTGAACTTGGCCGATCTGCGCCCAACGAGAATGTAAAAGGTTATAAGTGAAGAAGTCGGGAATCAGATACGTATTTGCGGTGGTATCTGAGAATTGGTTAAGAAGTGACGCAATGCGCTCTTTTGCGTGCATTGGCATCGCGATATAGACGTAATCTACTTCCCCTTTTTTAGCTCGCTCAAGGGCGTGGTCAACAGCTCCTTTAATAGGATAATCAGAATTTGGCAGTCTGTCGGAAGATCGTTCGTCGTAAAAGCCATCAAAAAGCACGCCGTGTTCTGTGTGGTTTTGAATTTCGTTAGCTAGGGTAATGCCGTGAGGAGTTTGGCCGATGATGATCGCAGTGCGAGTGTTGAATCCTTTTTTTCTCAAATAGGCTAATCCGGTACGGAATGTTACTCGCCATGCTAAAAGCAGAGCGGGCGTAATCGCAAACCACAGCGCTAAAATTGTGTTATCAAATAAGGTATGGACTTCAGAAAAATACAGCACAATAAAGATAAGTGCAGAAGTCACCGCCCAAGCAACACAGACAATAAACATCTGCTCTTTAAACGAACTGGTTCGCCAAGAGCGATACAGATTGCCGCTTTCTGCCATAAATAGAAAAGAGATGCCTCCAACGAAAGCCAATATGACGTAATCTTTCCCCATCGCAGTATTCATGTCTTTGAACACTAAAAGCAGCATAAAAGAGACGATGACAGCAAGATCTGAGATGCGATATAAAAAAGCGAACTCCATCTCATGAGAGCGGATAAGTCCTTTTTGTTTCATGACTCAGTTTCCCTTCTGACACGCTACCGCCCTTGGGTGTCTTCCCCAATTGCCGTGTCGTGAACGTTATTAGTAGTTAGTGCACAGAGCATTCTGTGGAATGCTGCTGAGTTTTTTGTCACGTGTAATTTCGTTGATAAGTGTAAAAATTTGCGTTGTTGAGGTAAGTGGAAATAAGAATGATATTTAGCCCTTTGGCTAAGTTTGGCGGGTTAGGAAAAAGCTGGTACTTACTTATGAGGGATGAGGAAAAGTATTAAAAATGAAGTATCAGTACAAAGACAATGGTTTATGTGAGGGTAGAAGAAACGGGTGATTTGATTCGTTCACGATTAATGATTTAGTATCGAATTGCTGATATTTATTAAGATAAAAAAATCCCTCTCAAGTGAGAGGGATTTTTGAGTAAGGACGAATGAACTATTCGACTTCTACGCCGTTTTCTTTGTATAGGCGGCGGCATGCGCGACCATCACTGTGGAACAGGTGACAACGATGAGCTGGAATACCGATCTCGATTTTATCGCCAGTGTCGACTGCAAGCGTGTCCGGCTGACGGAAAATAACGTCGGCGTCCGCGCCTTCTAGATTTAGGTATACTTGAGTTTCGTTACCTAGCTTCTCAACAATCATCACTTCACCGTGAATACTTGCATCAGCTTCAGAAGCGGATAATAGGTGCTCAGGGCGAATGCCTAAAGACATTCGGTCGCCGCGGTTAACTGTTGTACCATCCACTGGAATCCAGAAAGATACGCCGTTAGATAGTTGAACTTTGACGCGCTCTGCTTCTACTTCATCAATGAACACGCTCATGAAGTTCATTTTCGGAGAACCGATAAAGCCAGCTACAAAGCGGTTTTGTGGGTAATGGTAAAGCTCAAGCGGCTTACCAACTTGCGATACATAACCGCCGTCTAGTACAACGATTTTATCTGCCATTGTCATCGCTTCTACCTGATCGTGCGTTACGTAGATCATGGTACAACCAAGTTGGCGTTGTAGCTTAGTAATTTGTGCACGCATGTTTACACGCAGTGCCGCATCCAAGTTTGATAGTGGCTCGTCTAGAAGGAATACATTTGGCTGCGATACCAATGTTCGGCCAATCGCCACACGTTGACGCTGTCCACCAGAAAGTGCTTTTGGTTGGCGCTCAAGCAAGTGGCCTAGTTGTAGGATTTCTGCTGCTTGTTCAACACGCTTGTCGATTTCTGCTTTGTCTGCTTTTGCTAGTTTCAAGCCAAATGACATGTTGTCATATAAGTTAAGGTGCGGGTAAAGAGCGTAAGACTGGAATACCATACCAACACCACGTTTGGATGGTTCGACGTCATTCATGCGCTGGTCACCAATATACAAATCACCTGAAGTAATGTCTTCAAGACCGGCAATACAACGTAAAAGGGTAGATTTACCACAACCTGATGGACCTACGAAAACAACAAATTCACCTTCGTTGATTGTTAGGTCTACGTTCTTAGAAATCAGTACGTCGCCATACGCTTTACAAACATTTTTTAACGTGACACTCGCCATGTAGCTCGTCCTCGATCAATTTTTTATTATTCACCGCTCATCATTATATGAATTATCTAGCGAGCAGTAACAGTAGGAATCGGTAAGTTCTTGCGGTTGGTAAGAAAAGTAGGGTAGCACTTCAATAAAATGTCCTGAATAGAAGTGCTACCCATCATAGCCAAGTACGAGTTTCTCTCCCCCACATTATTCGTATTGTCTCCCCCGTGAAATAATTACCACAAACAACACTAATAATGACATTCCACTCGTCTGGCAATGCAAAACCAGCAAATCTTTTTCCTAATACGTAGGCACTGCTGGGAAAGGGTTCTTACCATCCACTCTTGGATGACTGCAGTTTCTAAGATTGTGCGTAGTGCGACATCCTCCTAATAGAAATAATTGTAGGGGGAGTAGAAAGGGAGGAGTAAAAAAGGAGGAGGAAGAAAGCAGTTGGTCGGAAATCACATTATTGCACCACCTAAAGTTGAAACCGATCACAGGAACTATCCATTTTGTGATTTGAGTCTCTTACCCTTGGCGATTTAGATCACGAAAATACGTCATAATTGTAAGGGCGTAGGGATTAGGAGGATGAGACATATTGGATTATTTCAGATGATATATGTCGAAATACGGCTGAACCTCAATGGACTAGCCCTACATCAAAAATATAAAAAGGATACGAACATGAAAAAGTTAAGCGCTGTAGCACTAGGTACTCTTGTTGCTTTGGGTTCTTTTGGTGCTAATGCTGCCATCGAAGAAGGACAACTTACTATCTGGATCAACGGTGATAAAGGCTACAACGGCCTTGCTGAAGTTGGTAAGAAATTTGAAGAAGACACAGGCATTAAAGTGACTGTGGCTCACCCAGATGGCCTTCAAGACAAATTCCCTCAAACTGCAGCGACTGGCGACGGTCCTGATATCGTATTCTGGGCTCACGACCGTTTCGGTGGTTACGCAGAAGCTGGCCTGCTAGCAGAAATTAAACCTTCTAAGAATATTCAAGAAGGTATCGTTGATTTCGCTTGGGATGCAGTACGTTACGACGGCAAATTGATCGGCTATCCAGTTGCGGTTGAGTCTCTATCTCTAATCTACAACAAAGACCTAGTTCCAAACCCACCAAAGTCTTGGGAAGAGGTTGCAGCATTAGATGCAAAACTTAAAAAAGACGGCAAGTCTGCAATCATGTGGAACCTAAAAGAACCGTACTTCACTTGGCCACTAATGGCGGCTGATGGCGGCTACGCGTTCAAATACACTTCTGAAGGTTACGATGTTAAAGACGCTGGTATCGCGAAAGAAGGCGTTAAAGACGCAATGAGCTTCGTAAAAGGCTTAGTTGATAAAGGCGTAATCTCTGCGGATATGGATTACTCCGTGTCTGAGTCTGCGTTCAACCAAGGCAAAACAGCGATGACGATTAACGGTCCATGGTCTTGGGGCAACATTGAGAAGTCTGGCGTTAACTACGGCGTGACTACGCTACCTAAGTTCCAAGGTCAATCTTCTAAGCCATTCGTTGGTGTTCTAACGGCTGGTATCAGCACTGCGTCTCCAAACAAAGACCTAGCAGTTGAGTTCATTGAGAACTACCTACTAACAAACGATGGCCTACGTATGGTTAACAACGATAAGCCTCTAGGTGCGGTAGCACTTAACTCGTTCCAACGTGAGCTAGATTCAGATACTCGTATCGCAGCAACAATGGACAATGCGATGAACGGCGAAATCATGCCAAATATCCCTCAAATGAACGCATTCTGGGGTGCGGCTAAGAACGCAATCATCAACGTAGTTGACGGTCGTCAAACTGTCGATGCAGCTCTTGCAGATGCAGAAAAACAAATGACTAAATAATTAAGTAAGACCTTTTTAAGGAGGGGGCAACTCCTCCTTACTTTTCTATATTTATTCTATATTCGCTAGCAGGTTCCCTATGCAGTCAGTTCAAGGTACAAATGCTATGACAGCACCAGAAGCCAGCCTTCCGAGCAGCAAAAAAGTGTTCATGAAATGGTCACTTTTAGGCACAGTCGGCATCATCAATGGCTACGCAACAATCCTTATGTATTCTCGCGGTGAGATTGCGTTTGCACTACTTACGCTCATTCTTACCGCTTTAGCGTTGTTCATCTTTGGTAGTAAAAAGACGTACGCACACCGTTACATCTACCCTGGTATAGCAGGGATGATCCTTTTCATTCTTTTCCCTTTGGCGTACACCATAGGTTTGGCGTTTACCAACTATAGCGCGAAGAACCAACTCTCTTTTGATCGCGCTCAGAACGTACTTTTGGACCGAACTTACCAAAGTGGTGATAGCTACCCGTTCACTTTGTATAAAACGGAGCAAGGCCATCAACTTGTGGTTGAAAAAGATGGTGAGCTACTTGCAAGCCCGACTTTTCAGCTTGATAACCTTTCAGCATCGGAGTTTGATCTTTCACCAATTGAAGAAGTAACGGGTGAAAAAGAATCAATCAAGGCGATTGTTAAGAACCGCAGTGCGTTGAGCAGTGTCGATTTACATTTGCCAAGTGGTGATGATATCCGCATGAGTGGGCTGCGCAAATTTGCTGCAGTTGTACCTTTGTACACATTACAAGAAGATGGTGAAACGCTTTACAACAACCGGACTGAAGAAACGCTACGTCCAAATATGGAAGTAGGTTACTACCAGCCTGTCGATGAAAACGGTCAATTTGTTGGTAGCACAGTGTCACCAGGTTTCGTGGTGAACATTGGTACCCACAATTTTGAGCGTGTTTGGAAAGATGATGGTATCAAAGAGCCGTTTATCAGTATCTTTATCTGGACCATTGTTTTCTCTGCGCTAACCGTATTGTTTACGCTTGTTATTGGTCTTGTCCTTGCCAGTGTGGTTCAGTGGGAAGCACTTAAAGGTCGCTCAGTTTACCGTTTGTTGCTAATCCTGCCTTATGCAGTTCCGGCGTTTATTTCTATCTTGATCTTTAAAGGTTTGTTTAACCAAAGCTTTGGTGAGATCAACATGTTGTTGGAAGGCTTGTTCGGCATTAGCCCGGCTTGGTTCTCTGATCCGTTCATGGCGAAAACCATGATCTTAATTGTGAACACTTGGCTTGGTTTCCCTTACATGATGATTTTGTGTATGGGCTTACTAAAAGCGATTCCAGACGATTTATATGAAGCATCAGCAATTGATGGTGCGAACTTTGTCACGAACTTTACACGTATCACACTACCAATGATGTTGAAGCCATTAACACCATTGTTGATCGCGAGTTTTGCATTTAACTTCAACAACTTCGTACTTATCCAGTTGTTGACTGGCGGTGGTCCAAATATGATTGGTACATCAGAGCCTGCGGGTTACACCGACCTACTAGTAAGTTACACCTACCGAATCGCATTCGAAGGTGCTGGCGGTCAAGACTTCGGCCTAGCAAGTGCGGTAGCAACGCTTATCTTCCTATTGGTTGGCGCATTGGCACTTATCAACCTACGCGTAACTAAAGTAGCTCAGGACTAAGGAGAAATTACAATGGCAATGGTACAAGGTAAGTCATTAAAGTATCGTGTTTGGGCTACTCATATTGCAATGTGGGCATTCTTGGCACTGATTATTTTCCCTTTGCTGATGATCATCGCGATTTCATTCCGTGAAGGTAACTTTGCAACGGGTAGCCTGATCCCAGACAACCCAACACTTGATCACTGGAAATTGGCATTAGGTTTCTCGGTGACTAATCCAGACGGTACAGTTACACCGCCACCATTCCCAGTAATGACATGGCTGTGGAACTCGGTAAAAGTGGGTGGTATTTCTGCAATCCTAATCGTGGCGCTATCAACCACATCGGCTTACGCGTTTGCTCGTATGAAGTTCAAAGGTAAGAACACCATTCTTAAAGCGATGATGATCTTCCAGATGTTCCCTGCGGTGTTGGCACTGGTTGCTCTGTACGCGTTGTTCGACAAACTGGGTCAGTACATTCCTTTCCTTGGTCTGAACACGCATGGCGGTCTGATCTTCGCTTACTTAGGCGGTATCGCACTGCACGTTTGGACCATTAAAGGCTACTTCGAAAGTATTGACTCGTCTCTAGAAGAAGCAGCGGCTCTTGATGGTGCTACACCATGGCAAGCATTCCGTTTGGTATTGCTGCCACTGTCTGTGCCAATCCTAGCGGTAGTCTTCATATTGTCGTTCATCATGGTAATTGGTGAAGTTCCTGTAGCGTCACTACTGCTTTCTGATGTAGACTCGTACACACTTGCAGTGGGTATGCAGCAATACCTATATCCACAAAACTACTTGTGGGGTGACTTTGCCGCAGCTGCTGTACTTTCAGCAGTGCCAATCACTGCCGTATTCTTACTTGCGCAGCGCTGGTTGGTTGGTGGTCTAACCGCTGGTGGTGTGAAAGGATAATCTCTTGTGGTCTGAGATTGATAAGAATAACTAGAAAAGGGCGACCACATGGTCGCCCTTATACTTAGCACGGATATTACACTTTTGGTTTGGCCGCCGATCAGTAATATCTTGGCTTTTATTGGCGTTACGCATAGCTGGCTGTTAGCTTAGTTCCTTACGATTCAATCACTAACAGTTTTTGTAACCATAACCTGAGTTTAGACTCAGGTTTTTTTATGCCTGTTAAAGGCAATTTTGCAATAAGTAGACAGAGACTAGCGGCTTTGCAATGGATTACACAGGGCTTGAATAATGCCCTGCGTAGCACTTCACATAAATAACTAGAGCTTAGTAAAAAGCTAAATTGAGGTAGGGAAGGAAGAGATTAAAACTCTCGGCTGGAAGGTGCGCATCCAACGTATTGAAGCAGCGTGTACAAACTTTCTTGCTGCAGTGCGACGCGACGAAATAGATTAGCAAAGGTAACGTCACCGCCAAAGCAAGTTTGAATGTAATGATTAATTTCTGTTTCGTTATACCCCTCGACGTACATGGTTCTCACCCACTGGTACTCGACCGCTTTTAAATTGGTCAACGTCTCTTCACTTAAGGTCGTTTCTTTTAGTCTCAAGATCCAAACTCTATCCAACTCTAAAATAATGGATGGATTTAAGCAAAGCTAGGTGAAGGATTTATGACAGAGAAGGGCGAGCGTGAAACAAATGGCAAAACCATGATGTTGCTCCACACTCTGGGTCTAGGTAACGTTGAGGTACTTAATAGCGTTCTTAACGGATGCCAGTTACTTGAGATATTTAACGTGTGCTTCCATTTCTTCCCCAATCTCTTTACGCATGTTCATAAGACGGATAGCGGATTGCTCTAAGGCTTTGTCTTCATCTGACTCTGGAATCCATTTCGGTACATCGGTTGGTTTTCCGTTTTCATCTACAGCAACCATGATAACGATACAGTGAGTGGTGAGTCTGTTTTTCATTTGCTTTGGATCACTAGCTTGCACGTCAATCGCAATGTGCATTGAGCTTCGTCCGGTATAAATGACTTTCGCGCTAACTTCGACTAAGTTGCCGACATGAATCGGCGCAACAAACCGAATGCCGCCAGCATATGCGGTAATGCAATATTTACCACTCCACGCTGCAGAGCAGGCGTACGCTGCCAAGTCGATCCATTTCATTACGGCGCCGCCGTGCACTTTTCCGCCAAAATTTACATCGCTGGGTTCTGCTAAAAAGCGAAGGGTAATGTCTCTTTGACCACTGCTCATCTGTCTTTCCTTGATGGGTTATTGTTTTCCCAATTTAGCAGCAAGATGAATTTTCGGGAATAGCGAATGAAACAAAATATTAACTTTTATTCGAACGCTGGAAGTGACAAGCCACAGCGTAGTTCTGTGGCTTGGGGTGTAGATGTTAATTGGCGGTAGAGGCAATCTCAGAATTGGATAATGGTTTTCTCTGTCTTACTTTTATTTGCGACAAGATAACGCCAGAGATGACTAACAACCCACCAATAATGTGGTAAGCGTAAATTTTCTCACCAATTAGTGTTGAAGCAAGTATGACGGAAACCACAGGCATTAGGTTCATGAACATAGCACTTGAATCAGCACCAATTGAATCAATCGCTTTGACCCACATCAGCGGCGCGAAAATGGAAGCAGCAATACCAGCATAAGCGATTAATGGTAGCGCGTCTTGGCTTGGTAACAGTTGCTCACTAGAGAGCCAAAGTGGTGTGAGCATCAAAACAGAAAAGAAGCCCTGCATGTAAACCAGAGTCAAACTACTGAATGGCATTTTCCAGCGTTTTAGCAGAACACAATAAGCCGCGTATACCATGGCAGCAACGAGCATTAAGCTGTCACCTTGCGTTAAGTCTTGATGTAAAAAGTAAGTGATATCACCGTGACCAAGCATAAATGCCAAGCCGCCGAGCGAAATGACACCACCGACGATACTTAACATTGATATAGATTTACCGAGCAATGGGACACTTAAAAACACACTGATCAAAGGAACTAAAGAGGTGATCAGGGCCATATTAGAGGCCGTTGTTGTTAAACCGGCATAGTATCCAAGTGACTGGTTGAGAACCATACCAAGTAACGCAAGAAACGCCAACTTAGCTATGTAAGGTCGAATAATGTGTCGTTGTTTGATGATTGCAGGCAGGCAAAATGGCGTTAGGAGTACCATTGCGACAAACCAACGGTAGAAACTCATCGCACTTGGTTCAATGGCGCTCGCAGCCATCTTGTTCACAATTGAGTTACCACCCCAAATCATAACGGTGAAAAACGGAAGTAAATAAATCATGAGAACCCTATAGCACAATTATTGATGGCGCTAGTCTGGCAGGTCTTTATAATAAAAAGTATCTCTTAAAAGACATCGTAAGCGATAGGAAGACAATTTTGAAAAAGAGCGCCAGAAATCTTCACCCCTCCTTATCAATCGATCGTGCGCCATCAGATGTATTTATGAATTTCGAAGCGTTTCTCTCTAATACAGAAACACGAATTCATAGCCACCCTTGGGGGCAAGTGCAACTGATCAGCGGTGGGATTCTGGAGATGGATGCAGAAGACACAAGATTTCTAGCACCTCCACATCTTGCTATTTGGGTTCCCGCCGGAGTTCGTCACACTAGCTACAACCGTAAGCCAATCGAATATTGTTCTTTGAACATTGCCCCTGAATTGACGGCGCATTTTCCAACCAAAACCAGTTTAATCAAAGTCACCCCCATCGTTTCTGCCATCATTGAGGACTTTCGTCAGCGTGACATTAACGTCGCGCAGAGCGATGAAGACAAACGCTTGGTGCGAGTGTTGTTGGATCAACTGGCGAAACAAGAAGTGGAACATCACTTTTTACCGACAACCGACAACAAATATCTTCAGCCAATCTTAAAAGCAGTAGAAGAATCGCCAACCGATGAAATTAGTTTGGCGGAGTGGGCGGCAAAAGTGCATACTACAGAACGCACGTTAGCGAGACATTGCCAGAGTGAGTTGGGCATGAGCTTTACTGAGTGGCGCTTACGTGTGCGATATTTACATTCTATGGAGTTGCTGCGTAAAGGGCAGACCGTAAAAGAAGTCGCTCTGACGTTAGGTTATAACCAAGCTAGCCCTTTTATCGCGATGTTCAAGAAATACTCCGGCATGACACCGGAGCAATACAAGAATCGATTGTTGTAAAAGTGTAGAGTCTATTTTAAAAAAATTGACAATGCGCTGTATGATGACCGACTCGAAAAGCTGATGGTATTGGAAAGACTTACGTCTATCTTGTGTCAGATTGAGTCAGAATTATAACCTTGAGAATTCGCTTTATTATTATTGCTTTACAACATGCCTGTAAGATTCTTTAGATGATACAATGTGCTAAAGTGACAAAAAACTCAATTGACACCGCTTAGATTTAAGTATTGATTGTTATTAGTTTCTTCAGCCGCCAATTTGTCCCTACTTTTCAAGGAAGTAGAGTTGTACTGTGCAACTATAACTCTTCTACCCTCAATCGTGAGTTCCAATGTGGGTGACCATATATTCTGATCGCGATGCGTCACAATAATCACGGTCGAGTTCAATGTTTGAATATGTTGAGCAATACTTTTTTCGGTTGCTTCGTCTAATGCTGCCGTCGCTTCGTCGAAAATGAGGATTGGCGCCTTTTTAATGAGAGCTCGCGCAATTGCGACTCTCTGTCTTTCACCTCCTGACAACCCTGAGCCTCTTTGTCCTACTGTTTGATGTATTCCTTTAGGAGATGAGTCAATAAGTTTGTCCAATTGTGCGTGTCTTGCAAAGCTCTCAACTTCATAATCACTTGCATTGGGATTACCTAACCGAATGTTATCCGCCAATGTGCCAGTAAAAATGACCGGTTCTTGAGCAACATAGGCTATATGCTGGGTGAGCACGTCATAAGGGATATTCTTTAGATCTATCCCTCCGAGCGAAATAAGACCTTGGTCAGGATCATCAAACCTTAGAAACAGGCCCAGTAAAGTGCTTTTGCCACTGCCACTGACTCCATTGATGACGACGGTATCACCTTGTTTGATCTCCGTGCTAGCATCTTCAAAGAGATCTAAATGGCCCACAAGGTTCAGTTCGAACTTATGGTTTTTGGGGGAGGTTGCAAATTGAGGATTAGGCTCAGGCAGAACAGGGACATTCGTTAACTGAGCGTAATTTTTAATTGAGGATTTTACGTCGTTAATCGCAAAGCCTGCCAACGCGAGTTCACCCAAAGGTGCAGCTGCACGGGTAATCAATATCAATAAAGCCAAGACTAATAAGGGTTGAGTAATCGGCTCTAAGACGAGATAGATGGCGATACCTGCAAGGGGTAAAATCGTTGCCAATCCTGATACTAAGGTTGCGATAGAAGCGTTACGATTAATAGTTGAATGAGCTTCTTCTTGTGCGTGCCAACTCTGTTCAATACGCTCGATTGAGCGCTCAGGCCCCGCTGTTGAGCGAAGTAACTCAAGGTGATCTATGAGCTCAAGTGTTGATTTAGTCGCTTGAAGCTCTGCGTCATGTCGGTCGCTATCTGAGCGACTTAGGTATCTTTGCGCCTTGTACTGAACGAGCAGTGCAACTAGTAACAGTACGGCACTGAGTAGTGCAATTTCACCTCCTCCAACGACCCCAATACCGATAATTAAAAATATGGGTAACATTGGAGCGTGTAAAAATGTTTGTAGCTGATGAGCAGGAATGGCCATAAAGCCAGGTATTCCTCGTTCTGCTAGTTGAGTGAGCTGAGTTCTATGCTGATCATTAAACCAAGCTAACTTTGCTTTACTGAGCGAATGACCTACTGATGAATAAAGATCCCCAGCCAGTTTCGCACCAGAGAGAAATCCAGAACGAGTTACAATAACGGTAACTATCACAGTTAGAACAGCAGCTATTATGACGTTCAATGGTGAAGCTTGTTCGACAATAGATATTGCAAGAAATGTGTAAGCCGTTGCCTCAAATAATGCAACTAGTCCCCAACCTATAGCGACTCGATATAGACGGTGCTTTGCACTTTGTGGAATTGTCGAATTGGAATAGAGGGTATTGTGAGCCGTCATACTTCTTCATCCTGTCGTTGAGCCTTTCTGTTGAGCATCAATGTAGTGTCTGCAAGTTTCGCGAGTTCTGAGTCGTGAGTAATTATGATCAATATCTTGTCTTGTGTTTTCGCAAACTTCGCGAGATTTCTGATCACAGTGAAGGCCGTATTTTTATCGAGAGCACTGGTTGGTTCATCCAGTAATAGAACGTTGGCTTGAGTTAGAAATGTGTTAGCTATTGCGACACGTTGTTGCTCGCCTCCTGAAAGCACGCTTGCATCAGAATTGAGGTCAATCTTTAATTGAGCTTGTTGCAAAGCTTGGTTCAGCTCGTCGTCACTTGAACTTGGCGTTGATAGTTTCAAATTCTGCCTAATGGTAGTTTTGAGTACACCGATATCTTGGGGTACATAGCGTATGGCGGAGTATCGGGATATCTCAGAGAGTTTAGACAGTTGATTGCCTCCTAAGGTAACGAAGCCTGAAAGAGGTGTTTCTTGACCTGCTAATAGACGTAGTAACGTACTTTTGCCTGCTCCGCTAGGCCCCATGATGGCTGTAAATGAACCCCGTGGGAAGTAGTGGGAGAAGTTATCAATAATATTAACAGTTCCATTAGCCACTACGATATTTGATGCTTGTAGTGATAGCGGTTTTTCTCCCGCGCTCAAACTGCCACTTTCTATTTGTGGTTGCTGTAAAAAGTCGCTGATGTTCTTTGCAGCATTCTTTCCTGCGTTAACGTAGTCCAATCCATGGCCAAGCTTCAGTGCGGGTGATACGACGGCCAAACCAAAAAAGAATAGCGACGCCATTGCCACGGGACTTAATTCATAGCCAATGGTATAGGCCATTGCGAAAGTCGAAACCGCTTGAAGTAATGCGGTAGCAATTGCTGCTGGAAGGGCAACGCTACCAACCCATTTCACTATGCCGTGAGTAAAGCGTCTTGTGGCATCATTATAGCTGTCGAGTGCTCCTGCTTGCGTGCCGTAAATTCGATTTACTCGGATACCTCTTGTGTAGTCGTTTACTGCGGTAACGATATCACCCATTATTGTCATGCGCTCTTTGCCATGTTTAGCGGCGAACCTAGGTAAAAAGAGTAGGTAGTACAATGATGCAATTAGACCAGGGAGCAGAGTAAGCATCGCTACCGGACCTGTGAGATTCAACATGATAAAAATAGAAGTTGCGGGTACGACAATGAATGTCACGAGTTCTGAAGGCAAATGCGCAACCATGTGGTGAAGCGTGCTGATGTCTTCGGAAACTATGCGACGCAGTTGATTATCACCATATTGAGAGATGGTCTTGCTTGGCAAGCGCGTCAAGTGCTGAGCAACTTGGCGACGTAATCGAGTGGAAAACTGCGACTCGGCATCATGAACTAACCACGAGCCCACTGATGAGGCAAGTGCGCTAGCCGCCCAAAGTCCTATGGCACCGTAAATCCATTGGTTTGCAAATTTATCGATAAGGTTTATCAAGCATAGCAGTGCACCAACTTTTGCCACAGCGGCAAGTGCTTCACAAAACGTTCCCAAAGCAAGCTTCTTAATCGATGGCTTTAAGGCTGGCATTAAGCTAGGCGTAACGTAATGTTGGCTGATTTTACTTATCATATTGTCACCTTATCTAGCCTATCAAGCGAAAATAAGGAGAACGTGGTAGAGCATATTGAGCTCTTATCGTTTTTCATATAAAGCCTATGGAAGTGGACGTTGATGGATTATGTTTTGAATTAACTTTGGCCGTAGGTGTTGCGAGCTCTTTGTCTGCTTGAATGTTGAAGATGAGTACTTCCTTTGATTTGTTGTGAATTTTCATGAACAGCCAAATGGGAGTAAGTCCCCCTTAGAAGGCAGGCTAAAGGGGAGGTGGAGGGATTAGAAATCCGCAGTAGCTGACAGCATCACTGTACGTGATGCGCCAAGAGCTAGGTCCGCATAGTGGGTGGTTGTCCAGTAATCTTCATCCAGTACATTGTTTACGCTAAGGCGCCAAACCACGCTTGTTTCAGCAATTTTTGAGTTGTAGCGTGCGCCAAGATCAAGAATAGTCTGTGCAGGTAATGCCTGAGTGTTTTGTGCATCAATGTATTGTTCAGACATATAGTTCGCTTGGCCGATAAGCGTGAGATCACGCATCGCAGGGAGGTTCCATTCTAATGCGAGTTTAGCTTGTAAATCGGGTAGCTTAGTTGCTTGTTTCCCCTCCTCTGTCACATCTGTTGCTTTTGTAATCTCTGCATCTGTATAGGCGATACCACCGATGAGTGTATAGTCCTTTGATAGTGTGCCGTAGAACCCCCATTCAATACCGCGATTGCGCTGTTCACCACCGAAAGAAAAAATGTTGGTATCCGGATCTTGGTACCCATTTGGCTTTTTAATCTCAAATAAACTGAACGTATGAGCAAAGCCGTCCAGGTCAAGCTTCACGCCTGCTTCAGTCTGTTTGGTTTTTTGGGGTTCAAAAGCCTCTCCTGCGTTTGCAGCGCTAGAGCCTGCTGTTTTCCCATTCGTTAAGCCTTCGGTGTAGTTACCATAAAGCGAAACTGAGCTCGAAACTTTGTATAATGCTGCAAGTGCGGGAGTGTAAGTACTTTCCTTAAACTTGGTGGTAGGAAGCGACATTCCGTTCATTATTATTCCAGATTCATAATCAATGCTCTGGTAACGCAAGCCGAGCGTGATTTGGTATTTCCCATCAACAAAAGATAACGTATCGGCAATGCCATAGCTGACCTGAGTTGAATCGATAGGTAAACCATAGTAGTTGTCGTAAACTGAATTTTCTGGTCCCCAAACAGGATCATAAATATTCGAGTTCCAAGGGGCTGGATTATTATTACCTGTTGGAGAATCATTTTTATCTTCTCTAAAGTAAGTACTATTCAGTACAAGGTGGTGTTCTACTGGGCCAGTGTCAAAGTTGCTACGAACACCTATCTCACCTGAAGTCCGTTTGTTCTCAAGCTTAACTGATCCGAGAGATACCTCTAGGTTACCTTCGTTATCGATGATTTTGATTCGTTGCGGTACATTTGAATGAAAATCTGTACGGCTACCACCCAATGCGCTGTATACAGTTACAGAGTCACTAACGCTTAGCTCCCCGCGAATCATCATCCCTTTATCTTCGCTATCATTGTAGGCCCAACTTGGCGTCAATAATGTGTCAGATGGAGGAGGTGATGGGATTTTGAGACCAGAAGCGATGCTTAACCCACGGTTTGCACCTTCAACTCGCTCTGTACTGTAGTAAAAATCTGCTTCAAGGAAAGCAATGTCATTACGCCAATCAAGGCTTAATGATGCAAGTTGAGTTTTGTTGCTTTGGTTGTTTATCGCGGTGTCTCCATCTTTAAATGCACCGTTGAAACGAATACCAAATTCTTCATTTGTACCAAAGCGACGTCCAATATCGATATGTCCTCCGAATTGAGTGTCCGATAAGTAGCTGCCGGTGAAAGATGTGATTGGTGTTTCTTGTGCTCTTTTTGTCACTAAGTTGATGGTGCCACCAACAGATCCATTCGGTGGCATACCGTTGAGCAAAGAAGCAGGACCTTTAAGTACATCAATACGTTGATACATTTCAGGAGAGGTTCGGTAATAAGGAGCGATACCATACAATCCATTAAGCATAACGTCGCTAATGTCTGAGTTGAAACCTCTTATTTTGAAACTTTCTTTGTTTAAGCCGGTTTCACCGCTGGTGAAAACAGAGGGATCAGAAGCTGAGATTACATCTGAGATATCGCGTGCTTGTTGGTCTTGAATGTGTTTTTCTGTGTATCCAATCGTATTGAAAGGCGTTTCCATGAAGTTTTTGTCGCCAAGCATTCCTATATTACTCGCGTGAGAAACTTTGCCAGCGGCATAAACTCTGTTTGCTTCACCATAAACTGTCATTGATTCATCTACGACTTCTTCAGCTTGAGCGATACTAATTGGTACGACAAAAGTACTAAATTGAAGTGAAATAAAGAGGGCGATATGACATGGGCTTGGTTTGTTTTTCTGTGAAGAGTCCATCGCTATCTGATGATAGTCATGAGTCATTATAGATTCCTTTTCTTTGTTTGGGCTAGCTCACATCCGTTCTGACGTCGATTGAGTGTTGAATTACTTAAGATCCAACTCATTGTTATTAGATTTAGCTTTGGTAACCTTTTAGGATGTCTTCAATTATGATTTTCAGAGATGTGATGCTTGCTGAAGTGATGTACCAAGCATCGGCATCAACAAAAACGACGTTGTCGTTTTTCCATGCTTTGGTTTGACGGAGTAGTGGGTTTGCTAAGTGTTCCGCATCAATGACAGGCTTTCCTTCCATTACTGCTGTTCGATCAATGATGTAAAGAATGTCTGGATCAGCTTGGCTAATGAACTCGCTAGAAATTGGCTGACCATGCAAACCTGTCTCCACTTTTTCACTCGCTGGTTTTACCCCCAGAACATCGAAAACGAAGCCATAACGAGACTCAACGCCAAATGAGCTGAAAGCACCATTGTTATGCATGACAACCAAAGCTTTTTCAGAACGCTCTTTCGTAACAGCGCGCACTTCTGCGACTTTTGCATCGATTTCGGCAACTTTCTGTTGGGCTAGCTCCTGCTTTTCAAAGATCTCACCAAGCTCTACAAGGTGTTTCTTAATGGTATCGACGTGATGGTCACGACTATTACGGTAGTTGATGTCAAAATGTAAAGTCGGAGCGAGTTGAGAGAGTTCTTCATACTGATTAGCATGTAGCGGAGTCATCAATACGAGATCTGGTTTTAGGGCATAGATCTTTTCCATATTAGGCTGAACTATCGCACCAAGATCCGCTATCTCAGGTGTGTCTTTGTATTTCGCTAGAAAGTGAGGAACAAAGTCTTTCACCATTCCTGAGATTGGAACATTTAGCTGATCTAAAAAGTCCACTTCGTTCATATCTAATGCTGCCACTCGTTGAGGGCGATGAGAAATAGTAGTTGCTCCGAGATTGTGTTCAATCACGATGAGCTTTTCTAATGGCTGAGTATCTTCAATTTTAGTTATTTCCGGCTCGCAACCTGATAAGGTTCCTAGAGCGCAGCAAGCAAGCGCGATACTCAAACGTAGGGGGCTCTTAAACATGGGGTATTTCCTTTTTGTCAGTGAGTTGTCTTTAAACAGGCGAGTAACAGTTTTCATATTTGGCTTCTTGTTCTTATCGTGATGGCTAGGAAATATCCCCCACAAAGGACATTCACCAAAATAGAGACGGTGGTTTTAAAGTTAAATAAGTGCTCTACCAGAAGTTGACCAGACAAGAACATGACAATTGCAATAGCACAAGCAACGAGCAATATGTGTCTGTAGTTCGGTGCGCTAGTAACGGAATAAGCAATATTGGCAATAAAAATTCCCATAAAAGCCGTTGGGCCAATCAAGCTCGTCGAAATTGCTACTAAAATGGCGATTACAGCAAAGAACTTTGGTACATATTGCTTATCATTTAGTCCTAATGACATCGCTTGGTCTCGACCTAGACCTATCACATCTAGCTCGCGTGACCATCTGTTAGCAAAGAGTGCCAAAACGCTTAACGCAATACTGGAAAAAAGTAACGTAGAAGGTTTCGCTCGCTCAAACGAGGTATAGCTGAGCCCTTGAAGGATAGAGAATTCTCCAGGGCTTATTCTGAGCTGGATAAATTGAGCAAGAGTTGTCAGCACCATTGTCAAAACAAAGCCAATCAGCAGAACTTGGTGCATGTCATGTTTAAATCTATTGAGTACCCAAGATTGAATCGCTAAGGAATACAACAGAATGAGTATTGCAGAGACAGCGAAATTACCGACAACACCTAATGTAGCAATGCCAGAAGTGCCCCCTAGTAATAAGAGTAGGGTTTGCCAAACCAGATAAACCGACTCATATCCCATAATGGATGGCGTAAGAATACGATTACCAGCTAAAGCTTGGAAAATAACAGCAGAGATGGCCACGCAGCTGCCCCCAATAACTATGGCACCAAGTTTAATCAGCCTCTTAGGGATGACGTAATCAAAATCCCACCCAGAGCTTGTAAAGATAAAGGCGATAGACAGTATGCAAACGAGTATAATGCTCACTCGCATGTTTGAGTAATGTGATCTCATACTCGTGCTCCTTTCAAAAGAAACACAAGAAACATGACTCCCCCGATAGCACTGGCTGTTAATCCAATTGGGACTTCAAAAGGAAAGGCAACAACTCTGCCTATGACATCGCAAAAAATAAGTAACGAAGCGCCGCCTAGTGCAACGATTGGTAGGGTGTTTTTAAGGTGATCGCCATATTTTAGTGCGACTAGGTTAGGTATGACTAAACCGATAAAATGAATGGCACCTACGGTCACCACTGTTATAGCAACTGTCACGGAAACTAGCATTAGACCCAAGGCGGCAGTGAACGCAATATTAATTCCTAAGTTGGACGCAACATCTTCGCCCATTCCCATCACAGTAAACTTATGTGCATATAAGTAAGTCAGTAGGGTGATGGGTAAAATCAAGAAAATTATTTCATAGTGTTCTTGGACCACTTTGGAGAAATCTCCCATTAACCAACCGGACATACTCTGTAAGATGTTGTTTTGATAAGCATAAAACTCCGCTATAGCACTTAGTACACTACCAAACATAAGCCCAATCACAGGTATTAACGCAGAGTTACTGAATTTAATTTTTCGTACGATGGCAATGTAGATAAGGCCAGCGGCGAAGCAAAATAGTACGGCGAAGAGCATACGTTCAAGCTTGTCTGAGGATGGAAGCATGACGATAGATACCAAAATACCGAGCTTTGCCGCATCGATACCGCCTGTGGTGCCCGGCTCAACAAAACGATTTCTAACAATATGTTGAAGAATAACACCACATATTGCGAGACCAGATCCGGTAAGAATTAGTGCGATTAGCCTTGGTAATCTGCTAGCAGTAATCGGTAGCCAAGCTTTGTCATCCATGGTCAGCAATAACGACCAATCTAGTTGGTTTGCGCCGACGAAAATTGAAGTTAAGCACAGTATAAAAAACAGGCTTACTACGTGAATACTCATACAGAATCTGCCCCAAAATAAAGTGAGTTTCTCTTAACTTATGACTTGGGGATGGAATACGAATAATGAATATCTATTCGCATATAGGTTCTAAATTCCAACAAAACATAACCAAGTTATTTTTTATAAACATTAAGGTCACAATCCAGCCCTCAAAGTATCACTAGGCCATACCTAAAAATTCAACGTGCTGATTTGGCTTTAAAACTGGATTAACTAGCAAAAGAAAAGTGCCGCTTTCAATGCAAAGAGAAAGAGGTTCTCGATTTAAAATTAAAATACAAATGGTAATTATTTTCATTATATCTTTGTTTTTTCGGTTAAGCAATGAGGTTCATATGTGTTTCTCTAAAAAGATCAATCGCGTATAAAAACAAGGCAATGGCTAATGCATGTGCTTTTGGGTAAGTGATTAAAAAATAAAGCCAAAGAGCATTAAGCTTTCTTATTGTTTAAGGATGTTTTTCGCTTCAGAAGCTCGTTGGTTGAGGTTTGATTTAAATGGTATGACGATAGTTTGTTCAGGAAGAGGAGTTAGTAGTGACGATGATGTCTAGATGTCGTTTGTATTTTAGGATTTATTAGATACCGCATTAAAATAGCGTCATAAAGTCGTGATGCTTCGCATCTTCAGTGTTAGCGATGTTAATGCGGTAATTTCTAATAAACTAGCGGATTAATGTCTCAACTTGCTTTTGGAGCAAAGTAAAGCTGATTCACAATTCAAAGACATCGTCAGTTGCTTTATTGTTAACCTGTGTTATTCGAGCTTACTTAGTACGTAATTCAAACCACCAACTACGGCTGCAACTTGCGCATCGTTGCATTCTTCGTCGGTCACCGTTGGGCTGTCTGGGTACACTTCCGTTGTCGTGCCGTAAACGCAATTTGTTACGCCGCCACACAGGCCCAGTTTTACCATTGGGTAGTTGATAACGCCAAACTGTACGACGGGTGAACCAATGATTTCGCCGTTTTCATCTGCTGGTGCAATGTGAGTCACTTTTGCAACTGACTCAATGACCGCTTTTTGGAAGTCAGGCTGAGGGTTTTCACTATCTCCCACCGTGTAAAAGCCATCTGGGATCATACCTTCAATGTACTCAATACCATCACGAGCAGCTAAGGCTGGACGGAACTCAGTTTCGTCAGAATCTGTCGTTTCATGTAGATCAATGTGCATTAACACATCGCCTAAAGTTGCAACTAGCTTTATGAGGTTAGCGGATTCTTCGGCAGGACTATCCTTATAGAAAGAGCGGTTTGGATCAATCGCGTTTGGATTCCAGCGGTTGATCACCTCGTAACCCCAAGGGCTTACGCAGGGGGCAACGACAATATTGAAATGCTCTGCATAGCGCTCTGCTTCCGTTTCTACAAACTTTAATGCGCCATGTACACCGCTGGTTTCGTAACCGTGCACGCCGCCTGTGACCAACACAACAGGTTTAGTTGAATCCCAATTGCGTGTTTTGATACAAAACAGAGGGAAGCGTGCCTCGTTGTATGAGAGCGCACCATATTGTTCAACATCAAAATGCCCGCGTAGGGCATCGATTTTACTGACGACTTCATCTTGGTAGCTACGTTTTACTTCTTGCGTTGCTAACCAAGCTTTACGTTCTTCTTCGGTCCAAGGTTGGCCAGGAGTACCGATCGGGTAAATGTATCCACTTTTCATCTATACTTTTTCTTTTGACTGCTGAAAGGTATCACAAGACTAGACCCGTCTTATCTTTACGGCAATATAAAACACCATTTGGGGTGGTATTCTTTGCAAAATCATCACTTTGATGAGTGATTCATTGGTGTTACATTTTGTTACTTACTCAATTTCATATAAGAGACCAAAAATGGCTGGAGCAAGTTTACTCACACTGTTGGACGATATTGCCACGGTGCTTGATGATGTCGCCTTAATGTCAAAAATGGCGGCAAAGAAAACCGCAGGTGTGTTGGGAGATGATCTAGCGTTAAACGCTCAACAAGTGTCTGGTGTTGCATCTGAGCGAGAGATTCCAGTAGTTTGGGCGGTTGCAAAAGGCTCATTCAAAAATAAATTGATTTTAGTTCCTTCAGCTTTACTTATTAGCGCGATTATTCCATGGCTTATCATGCCATTATTGCTAATTGGCGGCTTATTTCTCTGCTTTGAAGGGGCAGAGAAAGTACTTGAGAAAGTGTTTCCTCACTCGCATCCGCACGAAGAAAAAGAGGAGCTAGTTAATACTGGCGAGTCGATAGAAGAGTATGAAAGGCGTAAAGTTTCTGGTGCAATTCGAACAGACTTTATCCTTTCAGCAGAAATCATCGTGATTGCGTTAGGTACCGTGACAGGAGCCAGTCTTGTTACGCAAATTTTAGTTGTCAGTTTAATTGCAGTGATTATGACGGTTGGGGTTTATGGACTAGTCGCTGGGATTGTGAAGCTAGATGATTTAGGCCTTTACCTTGAAAGTCGCTCAAACGGTAAAGGTTGGGTGGCGAAAGTCGGAGGGGCCTTGGTCGCTTTTGCACCAAAGTTGATGAAGTTGTTAACCATTGTAGGAACTGCTGCGATGTTTTTGGTGGGTGGAGGAATTGTGGTGCACAACGTGCCAGCCATTCATCACTTTGTAGAGCCGATTATTATGAACTTTAGTGGCCATTCGGTTGCTACAGCCATTTTGCCTATTTTATTGAACGGTATTATCGGCTTTGTGGCAGGGTTAGTTGTGGTTGCGGTATGGACGATGGTTGAAAAGCTTCGTGGTCAATAATCACATCTAAAACATGAGACGATAGTAACAAGGGTCATGACTTCTTTTTACAAAAAGCATGACCCTGTTTTATAGGTGAAACGTCAGTAAAGTACTTACTTCACTTTCCACTCGATCTGTTCATTTGCTCGAATAGGCACAACGATATCATTGCCAAATGGCATCGTTTCTGGCACATCCCAAGCGGATTTTTCTAACGTTACCGTATCTGTGTTACGTGCAATGCCGTAAAAATCAGGACCGTTGAAGCTTGCGAAAGCTTCCAAGTTTTCCAACTTGCCTTCTTTTTCGAAGACTTCTGCATAAAGCTCTAGCGCTGCGTGTGCAGTGTAAGAACCAGCACAACCGCAAGCCGATTCTTTTGCCCCTTTCGCATGTGGCGCTGAGTCTGTACCTAGGAAAAACTTCTTGCTACCACTAGTTGCTGCTTCGATCAGCGCTTGCTGGTGGGTTCCGCGCTTAAGAATTGGCAAACAGTAGAAATGAGGTTTAATACCACCCACAAGCATGTGGTTACGGTTGAAAAGAAGGTGGTGGGCAGTGATGGTAGCCGCTACGTTGTCTGAGGCGTTGCTAACGAAGTTTGCTGCGTCGGCGGTGGTGATATGTTCTAGAACGATTTTAAGATTAGGGAAGTCATTGACGATAGGAGCGAGGACGGTATCAAGGAATTCTTTTTCTCGGTCGAATATATCAATATCGTGATGTGTTACCTCCCCATGAACCAAAAGTAACATTCCTACTTCTTCCATTGCTTCTAAAACGTGATAAATGTTTTTCGCATTGGTCACACCGGAATCTGAGTTTGTGGTAGCGCCTGCAGGATAAAGCTTGGCAGCAACAATGTGTCCGGTTGCTTTAGCCTTACGTATTTCGTCTGGTGTCGTGTTATCTGTAAGGTAAAGCGCCATTAAAGGCTCAAACTGTTCGCCATGTTGCTCTTTAATAATTCGGTCACGGTAGGCTAGGGCGAGCTCAGTTGTAGTAACAGGTGGGACGGTATTTGGCATAATCAGCGCACGGCCATTGTAGCGGCTGATGTCGCGAACGGTGTCTTTAAGAACTTCCCCATCGCGTAAGTGAACGTGCCAGTCGTCAGGACGAGTGATAGTCAGTGTTGTCATTAATTGCTCCCACCATTGAAAAGTTGTCTGATTGGAGCCTAAGCGCCGTATTTGCTTTTGAGCAAACGCTTGCGCTTAGGCGACAGGATGATAGAGGAATTGCCCTCATATTTCATCCCATTTTTCAATTTTATAAAGAGTGAGAGTGTAAGTGGTTACTTCATTGTTAACCAAAGCGCGTGGATCGTACCTGGTAGAAAGAAGAAACACGTCAATATTAGATTAATCAAAAAGTCTTTATTTAGACCTTTCTCCATAAACACCGCGACAGGCGGAAGAAAGATACATAACAAAATCAGAACCAGTTTTCTTGTATCCATAATTAAGCTCCAAATCGATAAATGGGAGTAGTGATAACTTGGGTGAATTATGTGTGTCGTATCACACTTTATCAAACGGTATTTGGTCAGAACGGTGTTAAAAAACGCGAATGTTGAGTGTAGTAAATACTTGTCACTAAAACCAAATTTATAAGAATATGGTTTCGAGAAAGTTGCGATGGATGAAGAGGCAGTAGACTCTGCAACTTAATGTGATTTGAGTATACAATACCGCAACAAATAAAAAACACCCGTAGGAAGAAGGCCATGTCGCAACCCGTTTTATCCCAAATTAATGTTTTTCCGGTTAAGTCAGTTGGCGGATTATCGCTGTCGTCCGTATGGGTTGAGAAACAAGGATTGAGCTTCGATCGCCGCTTTATGATTGCGAAAGCTGATGGCTCGATGATCACTGCGCGAAAGTATCCGCAAATGGTAACCATTAAGTCTGCCTTATTGTCCGATGGAGTGGTGTTTAGTAGTTTGGGTATGGAGCCACTTAAAATCCGTTACCAAGATTTCAAAATGCAGGAGACACCTGCAACGGTTTGGAAAGATACATTTACTGCCTATACCACGACAGATGATGCAGATGACTGGTTTAGTCGTGTGTTGGGGCAACGCGTTGAGTTGTTGTTTAGTGGTGAGCAATCGAATCGTGTCCGTGAAAAGCTAGGTCAAAACGTCAGTTTTGCTGATGGTTATCCGGTTTTAGTGATCAGCCAAGCTTCACTTGATGAGCTGAACCGAAGAAGTTCAGAGCTACACTCAATGGATCAGTTTCGTACTAACTTAGTTGTCTCTGATACTAAGCCATTTGAAGAAGATTCATGGAAGCGCATACGAATCGGTGAGGTAGAGTTTGAGTCTCTCAAACCTTGCGAGCGCTGTATCCTGACTACGGTGAATACCCAAAGAGGCACATTCCGTGAGAGCAAAGAGCCGCTCAAAACCTTGCAACAGTTCCGTGCAAACGATGTCGGTGGTGTGTTCTTTGGCCAGAATCTTGTCGCGCGAAATGAAGGCATTATTCGTCAAGGCGATAAAGTTGAAGTATTGGAGTACAAAGAGCCGGAGTTTTACGCAGATAACTCGCCAGTGCGCATGAAGCTTACATGTGTTGAGCGTGAAGAAATTGCCCAAGACTTTGTGACCTTATGGTTAGAGCCAAACAAAGGTTCGTTGCCTAATTACTTGCCAGGACAACACCTACCAATAGAGGTGAATATTGATGGTAAGAAAGTGGGTCGACGCTATACCTTATCATCCAGTCCTTCTCGTCCGGGTCGTTATGCTATTTCTGTAAAGCGTATCGCGGGTGGAAGAGTCTCTAACTCACTCTTAGACAACTTACAAGTCGGTGATGTTTTAGAGGCAGAACAACCTGATGGCCAGTTCCACCTAAAAACGCATGAAGCGCAGCCTCTATTGTTACTCTCTGCGGGTAGCGGAGTAACACCAATGCTATCGATGGTACGTTACTTAGCGGATCATAATCAGTTGGAGAACGTGGTTTTCTACCATCAATGTCGGACCGAAAATGATATTCCTTGTCGCTCAGAGTTGGAGCAGTTAAAGCGTGAGCACCCAGGGCTAGAAGTAAAAGTCTGTTTAACGCAACCTGCTGTTGATTGGTTTGGTTTGAAAGGGCGTTTAAGTTTGTCACACATTAAGCAAATCAAAGATGTTGAACAGCGGCAGGTGTTTGTGTGTGGCCCGGATGGCTTTATGGATAAAGCAAAAAGTCTTCTACTAAGAAAAGGGCTGCCAGAGGAAAACTACCATCAAGAAGCGTTTGGAGTTTCTTCTCTTACGTCAAAGCCAGAGAAAAGTCTCGCTATTGACTTTAATGGAACTAAAGTCGTAGGCAACAACCAAAAAACGTTGTTAGATCAGCTCGAAGATGCTGGGAAGGTCATCAGCAATAGCTGTCGTGCTGGCTTATGTGGCGCGTGTAAGGTTCAGCTTACGTCGGGTCAAGTACATCATCCGGACGTGCCCGCGTTGACTGATGAGGAACGTGCAATGGGAACCGTATTGGCGTGTTGTGCTGTGCCAGAGACGGACGTAACAGTAACCAACTAGGCGAGAACGTCTTTGTCCTTCGACAAAAACTGTTCCTAGACAAAAAAACGCTGCTATTTTTAGCAGCGTTTTGAGTTTTAAAGAGAGCTGAAAATATCGCTTAGTCGTAAATCGTCGGGATTGGCTGGCGTTTGTGCTGCGTTGCTTTGTAAATCGCTACCAGACGGTCACTCACTTGCTGTGGAACGGGTTTGCCCTCTAAGAAATCGTCGATTTGCTCGTAAGTTAAGCTTAGGGCATCTTCATCTGCTTTTTGTGGAGCAAGCTCTTCTAAGTCTGCTGTTGGCACTTTCTTCACTAGTTGCTCAGGTGCACCCAATGTAGCAGCCACTTCACGAACTTGGCGTTTACTTAATCCGAACAATGGTGCCATGTCACAAGCGCCATCACCAAATTTAGTGTAGAAACCAGTGATGTTTTCTGCTGAGTGATCAGTACCAAGAACAAGGCCGCCTACGTAGCCCGCGATCTCGTATTGAGCAACCATGCGAGCACGCGCTTTTACATTGCCTTTTACGAAGTCGACTTTTGCTGCATCAGTTGGTAGAAGATCTGTGCCTTCTAATGCAACGTGAGAAGCCGAATGAAGCCCGTCAACACCTGCTTTGATGTTCACCGATACAGAATGGGTTGGCTGGATAAAAGACAGAGCGAGCTGAGCCTCATCTTCATCTTTTTGCTCCCCATAAGGCAGGCGAACTGCGATAAATTGGTAGCTATTGTTGCCCGCTTCTTCGTTCAGCTGGTCTACAGCCAACTGAGCTAAACGACCACATGTCGTTGAGTCAACGCCACCGCTGATGCCAAGAACAAGAGACTTACAGCCCGCTTCTTGCAATTTACGCTTAATAAAAGCGACACGGCGTTCAATTTCAAAATGCGGATCAATTGAAGGGAGTACGCGCATTTCGTCACGGATGGATTGTTCCATTTAGGGTTCCTTTTCCTGCAAATATTTCAGACTCTAAAGCACATTTGCTCAAATGGTGATAAACCATACAGTTGAGGCTCATTAAACGCGACTTTAGGGTCAAAAGCTGTAAAGATTAGTAGTATCATACCGAAATCATCAGATTAGAAAACTCTCTTCAACCAGGTAATCACCGGATATGAAAAAAATCGCCATTTTTGGTAGTGCATTTAACCCACCTAGTTTAGGGCATAAAAGTGTTATTGAGTCTTTGAGCCACTTTGATCTTGTGTTACTTGAGCCAAGCATTGCACACGCTTGGGGCAAGAACATGCTTGATTACCCAACTCGGTGCAAAATGGTTGACGCGTTCATCAAGGATATGGGGCTTTCTAATGTTCAGCGTTCTGATGCAGAGCAAGCTTTATACCAACCTGGACAAAGTGTGACGACCTATGCGTTGTTAGAAAAAATTCAAGAAATTTACCCAACTGCCGATATAACTTTTGTCATTGGTCCTGATAATTTCTTCAAATTTGCTAAATTTAGTAGAGCCGAAGAGATTACGGAACGTTGGACTGTTATGGCATGTCCTGAAAAAGTAAAAGTCAGAAGCACAGATATTCGCAAAGCATTGGCCGAGGGTGAAGAGATCGGCGCCTATACAACACCTTCCGTACGTGATTTATTACTTAGTAAAGGCTTATACAGAGAAACATTGTCTGGGAACTGAGAGGTCAGATTTTCATGGTCAGAGTAGTTTTATTTAGTGCATGTGCGCTGCTTGTGGTGACACAAGCTCATTCCGCGTGTAACTATTTTTCTGATCGTTCCGTGGTGTTTGAAGATAACACGCTTCCAATCTGTGAAGAAATTTTAGATTCCATCGGCGTGTTAAGTACTGAAGCATTGATTTGGTATGCAGCGGAAGCGAAGCTTGAAGGACCAACAGAAAACTATTGGGAGGAGTGGGCGATTAAGCCGGAAGACACCCCACTTCTAACTCAAAACTTAGAAAAGAATTACTTTGGTCTTGGTTTTTGGATGCCGGAAGAGCTTCGAGACGAAGAGAGTAAAATGGATACAGAAGAGTGGCTTCGTAGTCACGGGTTGATGTTCAGCGTTGGTTTTGGTGATAAATCCGACGGACAGCCAAGAATGCGGTTTGATTATCGTTGGCACGAATATTATGACGCTGACTGGATGATGCAGATAGAAGTACCTTTCTAGGCATCTCAAGCAAATGAAAAAAGGGCGTACATTATCAATGTACGCCCTTTTTGTTTTAATTGTGCCGTCCTAAATAAGGTTGACACTTTCCCCCCCCAAAAAAATTGGAGAGTGTTATGAAATCAACAACTAAAAGAACTCAGCGCGATTACTCCCTCGCTTTTAAA
>NZ_JAWOUY010000029.1:0-48898 GCF_033339635.1 Vibrio sp. 2092
GCGGGGTGGAGCAGCTTGGTAGCTCGTCGGGCTCATAACCCGAAGGTCGTCGGTTCAAATCCGGCCCCCGCAACCAAATACAAGACGATAGATTGAGTACTTATTTAGTATACAATTGTTAAGTCGTCTACGGATGCGCCGCTTGATTCAACGCCTGCTTCTCGCAACCAATCACATCGCTCTTTTCATAATGCTGCGAAGCATGAATCCCCAAAAGCTAAACTTTTATCCGCATCATATGATGTCGGACGATTTCGTTTGTGTTTAAAACACGATATGAATCGGCTGACGTACAAGTATGATGAGGCTTCGCGTGTTTTATCTACTTTAATTAACAGAGTTATCCACATACGTCGTTCTGTGGATAAGTTGGTTGATAAAGTGTTTTTAGCTTGACTTTTTATGATGGGGAAGAAAGATCTTTTCTCTAAAGTGAAGTGGAAACAACAAAGAAATATCAATTAAATCTTTGTTATATAAAGAAAAAATAAGTTTTTTGTCGGATCGAGTACGTTAAAATACGATCATTAACTGGTATTTTTTTGATCCTAGTCATTTCTCCGAACTGTGTTTAACTTTTTTCTGCTAGCTTGTTTTTCTTGAATCTCAAATTTTTTTCCACATTACAAAATTGAGAACAAGGTCATGAATTGAACATGCAAAAGTACTTTCAATCTCTTGCATATAGACTACGCTCTATGCGTCTCTCGGCAGTCCCTTCTCGACTATCCTTATTAAGCGTTGCTTTTTCGTCTCTATAGATGAATTACTCTCAGTGGGGAGTTGATTCAGTTGCTCTGTCAAAGCCCATTTAATGTGCTCATCAAGTAATTTATTTTCACCTTGCCGACTTTCCAGCGCATCTATGATTCGCTGACTATATTCTGCATTACCAAGTGCGACAGCGATGTTACGTAGCCACTGTATATGACCAATACGACGGATAGCGGAGCCTTCCATATTTTTTAGAAAAGTCGCTTCATCCCAGTTAAACATGTCGACGAGGTCAGGGTTTTTGAAACTGTCACGACGGTGGAAATCATCTTGTTCCGTTATGTCGGCGTAGCGGTTCCATGGGCAAACCAATTGACAGTCGTCACAACCATAAATGCGGTTACCCATTGGCTTTCGAAACTCTTCAGGAATCACGCCATCGAACTCGATGGTGAGATAAGAGATACAACGCCGGGCATCGACAACTTTGTCTTCAATGATGGCTTGTGTTGGGCATGATGTAATGCATGCTTTGCATTTACCGCACTGATCAACGCTTGGCTCATCAACGGGTAGTGGTAAGTCGACAAGTAGTTCACCTAAAAAGAACCACGATCCACAGTCTTGATCTAAAATCAGGGAATGTTTCCCGGTCCAACCTAAGCCCGCTTTTTGGGCGAGAGGTCGCTCTAATATTGGTGCGGAATCAACGAAAGGTCGGTAACCATATTGACCAACCTCTTGTTCAATAAGTTTGCCGAGCTTATTTAGCTGCTTTCTGACGAGCTTGTGATAATCGCGCCCTAGTGCGTAGCGGCTAATATAGGCATGACTTTTATTCGCGAGGTTCGAAGCGAATTGAGCCTCTGGTGGCAGATAGTCCATCCGGACGCTGATAACACGAACGGTTCCCGGGAGTAGCTCATGGGGTCTAGCACGCATCATACCGTGACGAGCCATCCAATCCATTGAGCCGTGATAGCCTGCATCAAGCCATTTTTGTAGTGCTGCTTCATGTTCACTCAGATCAACGTCGCAGATCCCAACTTTTTGGAAGCCGAGTTCTTTTCCCCAAACTTTGATTTGTTGTGCGAGTTGTTCGTAGTTCATATTAACCACCGGAATAAAGGGGGGCGGATCTTAACGGATCTCTGGCTTTGGTGCTACCCAGTTAGGTACGTTTTTGATGTTGTGAATACTGCTTATTGAAGTCATTTGCATATATTCTAAATCTAGGTCGATACTAAGATGATTAAGATACCGTTTATTGGATACTTTTTTCGCACATATGACATTTGAAAGCTTGTCTCTCAAAACCAACACGGTTTACTATTCCTGTTCTTTTGATTTTTATATAGTCAACGATCATTAGTTAGAGAAGCATCAATGAGCACGAAACAATTCAATTTAAAAGATGAGCATGAAACGGTTGCACTAGGCACCGCTTTGGCTCAGCTTTGTTCCCAGCAAACCACAATTTATCTGCATGGTGATTTGGGTGCAGGTAAAACAACCTTTAGTCGTGGTTTTGTCCGTGCTCTTGGTCACCAAGGTAACGTGAAAAGTCCAACTTATACTCTAGTCGAACCGTACCAGTTGGATCAGTGGCAAGTATATCACTTCGACCTTTATCGTCTTGCGGATCCTGAAGAGCTTGAGTTTATGGGGATTCGAGACTATTTCACAGACGATGCGATTTGCTTGGTTGAATGGCCTGAAAAAGGGCATGGCTTACTGCCACAACCGGATCTTGATGTAAACATTCGCTACCAAGGTGAGCAACGTGTAGCCGAACTAACAGCTAATAATGATTATGGTGTGCAGTTACTCAGTCGATTGGAGCTATGTTGAGTTTTTCTAATTTTAGAGTAGTGGCGACGTTTGTCGCCACTTTTCTCCTTCTCATCCCCAATTTAGCATTTGCTAACGTCGTTAAGAGTTTTCGAGTTTGGCCTTCACCTGATGAAACACGTGTTGTCATCGATTTAGGCTCGGAAGCTGACTATTCCTATTTCTCTTTATCAGGGCCGGATCGCCTTGTCGTGGATTTAAAAAGCACGACGATGCAGGCCAAACTGCCTGTTACTGTTACGGATAGCCCTGTTTTAAAACTGGTACGAAAAAGCTCGCCTCCAGAGAAGGGCACTTATCGTTTGGTGTTTGAACTAAAAAAGAGCGTTCAAGCGGAATTATTTAAATTAAGCCCAACACCAGGTGGGCAGTATGGTCACCGCTTGGTGATTGATTTACCGCACGGTAAGAAGGCATCGACCTCTAAACCGAGTAAGCCAGCGGCGGCCAGCAAAGACATGAGTTCAGTTCAACGAGCTCAAGAAGTGTTAATTGTTATCGACCCTGGTCACGGTGGGGAAGACCCTGGCTCTATTGGCCCTTCACGTCGTAAGTACGAGAAAGATGCGGTATTGAGTATCTCAAGAAAAATTGCTGCTCAGCTCGATGCGACTCCTGGTATTAAAACGCGCATGACTCGTACGGGAGATTACTTTGTAAACTTAAACCGTCGTGTCGCGATTGCTCGTGAAAATGATGCACACTTACTGATCTCCATTCACGCTGATGCGTTTACCTCACCGAAGCCTCGCGGTGGTTCGGTCTTCGTACTAAATACTCGTCGTGCAAATACCGAAATTGCTCGTTGGGTCGAGAACCATGAGAAACAGTCTGAGTTATTGGGCGGCTCGGGTAATGCGTTCTTCACGAAGACAAAAGATCGTAATGTGAACCAAACTTTGCTGGACTTGCAGTTTAGTCACTCACAAAAAGAAGGCTATAAACTGGCAACAGAAATCCTAGGTGAGATGGGACGTGTTGCGCACCTGCATAACACCAAACCGATCAACACCAGCCTTGCGGTTTTACGCTCTCCACAGATTCCGTCTGTGCTAGTGGAAACGGGCTTTATTTCTAACCCAACAGAAGAGCGTTTACTGTTTCAACGAGCGCACCAAGATAAGTTAGCTCAGGCTATCACTAAGGCGGTCGTCAAGTACTTAAAAGATAACCCACCAGAGGGTACGGTGTTCTCGCCTTCAGCGAAGCCAGTGGTACATATTGTAAAGCGTGGCGAGTCATTATCGGTGATCGCGAACAAATATGGGCTTAGCTCTAAAGCGCTGATGTCGGCAAACAACTTGAAGTCGACAGGCTTGGCAATTGGTCAGAAGCTCAACATTCCTTCTGCTGGTACGATTAAAGTGCCAAGTAAACCGATTACTGTTGAGACAGAAACCATTACGCACAAGGTTAAGTCTGGTGAGTTCTTAGGTAAGATTGCGAATCACTATAAAGTGAAGGTTTCAGATATCCGCCGAGAGAATAACTTGAAGTCAGATACCTTGTGGGTAGGGCAAAAGTTGAAGATAACGGTCGCGGTAAAAGATAAACCGATTCGTAAGCACAAGGTTTCTCGGGGTGAGTTCCTTGGCAAAATAGCGTCCAAATACGGCGTTAGCGTATCGAGCATTCGTAAAGCGAATAACTTACGCTCTGATCAGCTAGCGGTTGGGCAAGTCCTGATCATTCCAAACAAGTAGGTGAGCTTCTAACTCATTATGACGATTAAAATTTTGCCAGCCAGACTTGCAAACCAAATCGCCGCAGGGGAAGTGGTCGAAAGACCTGCTTCTGTGATTAAAGAGCTGGTTGAAAATAGTCTTGATTCTGGCGCAACTCGAATCGATATCGATATCGAGAAAGGAGGCGCAAAGCTGATTCGTGTTCGTGATAACGGAAAAGGTATCGCGAAAGATGAACTCGGCTTAGCGCTCAGTCGTCATGCGACATCTAAGATACATACCTTAGATGATCTCGAAGCCATTATGAGTCTAGGTTTTCGCGGTGAAGCGTTAGCCAGTATTAGCTCAGTCTCGCGTTTGACGCTCACGTCGCGTCCTGCGGCACAAGAAGAAGCCTGGAGTGCCTACTCCGAAGGGCGTGATATGCAGGTGAAGCTTAAGCCAGCAGCGCACCCGATTGGCACTACCGTTGAGGTGTTGGACTTATTTTTTAATACTCCAGCGCGTCGCAAGTTTCTTCGTACGGAGAAAACCGAATTTGCTCATATTGATGAGTTATTGAAACGCATTGCGTTAAGCCGCTTTGATGTCACCATCAATGTGCGTCATAACGGCAAGATCATCCGTCAATATCGCGCGGCGAAAAATCAGCTTCAAACCGAAAAGCGTATTGCTGCTGTCTGCGGTAATGCGTTTGTGCGGCATATGCTCAGAATCGAGCTTGAGCATCAAGGGTTAAAGTTACATGGGTGGATTACCACACCAGAGGGAGCAAGGCAGCAAAGCGATTTACAATATTGCTATGTGAATGGCCGAATGATGCGTGACAAATTAATCAATCACGCGATTCGTCAAAGCTATGAAATGAGCTTAAAGCCAGATCAGTTTGCTGCGTATGTGCTCTTTATTGAGCTGGATCCGCACCAAGTAGATGTGAATGTTCACCCTGCTAAGCATGAAGTGCGTTTCCACCAAGCTCGTTTGGTGCATGATTTCATCTATCAAGCTTTGACGGATGCACTTTCACAAAGCGCAGTGATTGATAAACCACAGGTGAATGAATCGGCATTTCATCGCGTGGAACCAACTGAATCCGAAGAGATTGAGCATTCGCCAGAGCCTGAAAAAGTACAAGAGCCAGCATCTTCACCAGTACCAGAGCGGGTTTATCAAGCGATAGAGAGTACACCGGCTTATCCTGGACGCAGTGATTATGAAGTGAAGCCTCGTAATAGCGGTCTTAGTGAGACCTCCGTGCGAGAGGCGCGCGTAGTGGAGTCATTCAAACGTAATGATTGGGTGGAATCCAAACCCGCACCAAAGCCAAGTCACAGTAAAGAGCGCCACGTAGAACCAGCGCCAACTAAACAAGAAGTACGCGCTTATCACGAGCTGCTGAAAACGCCAGAGTTTGAGGCTCAGGCAGTCACTCCAATAGCGCCCCAAACGATAACTTCGCAAACATCAATGCCATCGATTACTGCATTAGGCAAAGCGCTGATGGTGGTCGATGAACAATTTGTTTTGATGAGCAGTGACAGTGGGGCGGCGTTAGTCTCGTTACCTAGAGCAGAATTTTATCGTATAAAAGGCCAGCTCACTCCAAGCGATGGTGCACTTAAGGCACAACCTCTGCTTGTTCCTCTATCTATTAAGTTAGAGGCCGAATTAGTGAGACTGGCCCAAGATTATCAACAAGATTTGGCATTGCTTGGTATTCAATTGAAAGCGAGAAACGAGCACGCCTTAATGGTGATGGGCGTCCCAGCTCCGCTGCGTCAACAAAACTTACAAAATTTAGTACCAGATCTGTTATCTTACGCGCAATCTTGTGTGAACGAAGGTATAGCAGCGGCTCAGATGCTGTCTGAGTTGATAGATTGGCTCGCATTACAGGTCACGACAGTGAAGAGTCACTATACTTTTTCTGAAGCCATTCAAATTATTGCGGAACTTGAACAGCTAAGACATGGTCAATTGCCATTAGAAGATACAAAATTCGTATCCGCTGTTGATTTCTCTGCCACGATAGCCAAATTAAAACCATGACAGATAAACTACCTTTGGCGCTATTTTTAATGGGGCCAACTGCATCAGGCAAAACTGAGCTGGCGATTCGTCTTCGTCAAAAATTTCCGATTGAGATCATCAGTGTTGATTCTGCTTTGATCTACAAAGGGATGGATATCGGTACGGCGAAACCGGATGAAAAAGAGTTAAGTTTGGCGCCTCATCGCTTGATAGATATTTTGGATCCAAGTGAATCTTACTCTGTCGCCGACTTTCGTCGAGATGCATTGAAAGCGATGGATGATATTGTTGCAGAAGGAAAAATTCCACTTCTTGTGGGTGGAACAATGCTGTATTACAAGGCGTTACTTGAAGGTTTATCACCACTTCCTGCTGCAAATCCTGAAATTCGTCAGCAAATTGAACAAGAGGCATTGACTAAAGGTTGGTCAGTGTTGCACGATGAACTCAAAGAGGTTGATCCTGTGTCAGCCGCGAGAATCCATCCCAATGATCCCCAACGTTTATCTCGGGCATTGGAAGTTTTTCGCATTTCAGGTAAAACTTTGACTGAATTGACTCAAACGAAAGGTGAAAGCCTACCATACCGAGTCAAGCAGTTTGCAATAGCTCCCAAGGATAGGGCAGAACTTCACCGTCGGATTGAACTCCGTTTCGAGAAGATGATGGAAGCGGGCTTTGAAGAAGAAATGAAAGCGTTATATTCGCGAAAAGATCTTCACCCCGATCTTCCTTCCATACGATGCGTCGGTTACCGACAGATGTGGGAGTATTTAGATGGGGAGTGTACACGTGACGAAGCGGTATTTCGTGGCGTATGCGCGACTCGTCAATTGGCCAAGCGTCAAATCACCTGGTTACGCAGCTGGGATGATTTAACTTGGTTGGATAGCGAGAACATTGAACAGGCATTAGAAACGATGTCGGAAGCAATAGCATCTGATTGACATAGCTGTGTATAATGTGATCGTTTTTGCGTGAACGCACTCTCAAAGGATCTGTTGTTGGCGGTTTTTATACTATGCTGCTAATTACTTAGAGTGCATTTTTGATTCGTTTAGCTCAGATGCAAAAGCCGTATCTTTTGCATTGCACCACTAGCTAAATAATTACAACTACAAATTAAATAAGGAAAATAAAAATGGCTAAGGGGCAATCTCTACAAGACCCATTTCTAAACGCGCTACGTCGTGAGCGTATCCCGGTATCTATCTACCTTGTGAATGGTATTAAACTACAAGGTCAGATCGAATCATTCGATCAATTTGTGATCCTGCTGAAGAATACTGTTAACCAAATGGTGTACAAGCACGCGATCTCAACAGTTGTGCCGGCTCGTCCAGTGAGCCATCACAGCGGTGAACGTCCACAAGGTGAGCGTCCACAAGAGAAATCTGAAGATTAATTCTTCATCGAGTATTTTTAAAATAAGGAGTTGATTGCTTGTTTGACCGTTATGAATCCGGTGAGCGAGCCGTACTTGTTCATATCAACTTCACGCAAGAAGGTGAATGGGAAGATCTGGCTGAGTTCGAAATGCTGGTTTCTTCTGCTGGGGTAGAGGCGCTACAAGTGGTAACTGGTAGTCGTCAATCCCCACACCCGAAATACTATGTCGGAGAGGGTAAGGCCCAAGAGATTGCTACAGCGGTACAATCAACGGGTGCCGAAATTGTGATTTTTAATCACGCCCTCTCTCCTGCCCAAGAACGTAACCTCGAAGCACTGTGCCAATGTCGAGTTCTCGACCGCACTGGTCTTATTCTCGATATCTTTGCTCAACGAGCTCGAACACACGAAGGTAAGCTACAGGTAGAGCTGGCTCAACTTCGTCATATCTCTACTCGTTTGATTCGTGGTTGGACACACCTTGAAAGGCAGAAAGGTGGTATCGGTTTACGTGGCCCGGGTGAAACCCAGCTGGAAACCGACCGTCGCTTATTGCGTGACAGAATCAAAGCCATCCTGCGACGCTTAGACAAAGTAGCGAAGCAGCGTGAACAAGGGCGCCGCGCCCGAAATCGAGCTGAAATCCCAACGGTTTCACTTGTGGGTTACACCAACGCGGGTAAGTCGACACTCTTCAACCGTATTACAGAAGCTGGCGTGTACGCGGCTGATCAATTATTTGCTACTTTGGACCCGACTTTACGTAAGATAGAGTTAGCAGATGTTGGTCCTGCCATCTTGGCAGACACGGTTGGTTTTATTCGACATTTGCCACACGACTTGGTTGCGGCCTTCAAGGCAACCTTGCAGGAAACGCAAGAAGCTGACATTTTGTTACATGTTGTTGATGCCAGTGATGAGCGTTTTCGTGAGAATATTCAAGCTGTTCATGAAGTACTAGAAGAGATCGACGCGCATGAAGTGCCGACTCTGGTTGTCATGAACAAAATCGACAATCTAGATTCGCAGAAACCACGTATAGAACGAGACGAGGAAGGCGTACCTCGCGCAGTTTGGGTTTCAGCAATGGATGGGTTGGGCATTGATGTCCTGTTTGAGGCTCTGACGGAACGTCTGGCGTCACAAATGGTCGAGCATCAGTTGCGAATTCCTCCACAGTATCAAGGACGATTCCGTAGTACCTTCTTCCAAATGAAGTGTATTCAACGTGAGGAATATGACCAGGATGGTAACTTGTTGATCGATATTCGAATGCAGCAAGTAGATTGGTCTAGACTTGAAAAAAGAGAAGGGGCAGTTTTGACTGGCTTTATAGTCACTTAAAGGACTGCTACAGTATAACGTCATATCAAATGATGGAGCTTTCTAATGGCGTGGAATGAGCCTGGAAATAACAACGGCAACAATGGCCGCGATAATGACCCTTGGGGTAATAATAATCGTGGTGGCCAGCGTCCTGGTGGCCGAGATCAAGGTCCGCCAGATTTAGATGAAGTGTTCAACAAACTGAGTCAAAAGCTGGGCGGCAAGTTTGGTAAAAAAGGCGGCGGTGGTTCTCCAATCGGCGGCGGTGGTGGTAGTGCAATTGGCTTTGGCGTGATTGCTCTGATTGCTGTTGCAGTTTGGTTCTTCGCTGGTTTTTACACCATCGGTGAAGCAGAGCGTGGTGTTGTACTGCGTTTAGGTAAATACGATCGTATCGTAGACCCAGGTCTTAACTGGCGTCCTCGCTTTATTGATGAGTACGAAGCGGTAAACGTACAAGCGATTCGTTCACTACGTGCATCTGGTCTAATGCTGACCAAAGATGAAAACGTTGTAACAGTTGCGATGGATGTTCAGTACCGAGTGACTGACCCATACAAATACTTGTACCGTGTAACCAATGCAGACGACAGCTTGCGTCAAGCAACGGATTCTGCACTACGTGCAGTAATTGGTGACTCATTGATGGATAGCATTCTAACCAGTGGTCGTCAGCAAATTCGTCAAACTACGCAAGAAACACTGAACCAAATCATTGATAGCTATGATATGGGTCTGGTACTTGTTGATGTGAACTTCCAGTCTGCTCGTCCACCAGAGCAAGTGAAAGATGCGTTTGATGATGCAATCGCAGCACGTGAGGATGAAGAGCGTTTCATTCGTGAAGCTGAAGCATACAAGAACGAAATCTTGCCTAAGGCAACGGGTCGTGCAGAGCGTTTGAAGAAAGAAGCACAAGGTTACAATGAGCGTGTCACTAACGAGGCTCTTGGTCAGGTAGCACAGTTCGAAAAACTACTACCAGAATACCAAGCAGCGCCTGGTGTAACGCGTGATCGTCTGTACATTGACGCAATGGAAGAGGTGTACTCAAGCACTTCGAAAGTGTTGATTGACTCGGAATCAAGCGGCAATCTTCTTTACCTTCCAATCGATAAGTTGGCGGGACAAGAGGGCAAAGCAGATACCAAACGTAAATCGAAGTCATCTTCAACTTATGATCAAATTCAACTTGAGTCTGATCGTACACAAGAAGACACTTCGAACACGCAGTCTCGTTCAACAGGTTCACGTCAAGGGAGATACTAAGAATGCGTAAGTTAATGATCCCTGTACTGGTAATCGCACTGGCATTAATGTTGATGTCTTTGTTTGTGATTCCTGAAGGTGAGCGCGGTATCGTGGTTCGATTTGGTCGTGTCTTGAAAGACAACAACGACATCACTCGAATTTACGAGCCTGGTCTGCATTTCAAGATGCCTTTGTTTGACCGTGTGAAACAACTTGATGCACGTATCCAAACAATGGATGGCCGTGCAGACCGTTTCGTAACGTCTGAGAAAAAAGACGTTATCATTGATACCTACGTGAAGTGGCGTATTGAAGATTTTGGTCGCTACTACCTCGCGACTGGCGGTGGTAACTCGCTAACGGCAGAGGCACTACTTGAGCGTAAAGTGACGGACGTGCTTCGTTCTGAAATCGGTGCTCGTGAAATCAAACAGATCGTATCTGGTCCACGTAACGATGATGTGCTACCAGAAGACGCAAGTGCCGATGTTGTCGCAACTGAAGCGGCTCGTGAGGCGCTTGAGATTGATGGTGAACGCGACCTAATCATGTCTGAAGTATTGAAAGACACGCGTGAAAGCGCAATGAAAGACTTGGGTGTTCGTGTCGTTGATTTCCGAATGAAGAAAATCAACCTGCCTGATGAAATCAGTGAGTCTATCTACCGTCGTATGCGTGCGGAGCGTGAGTCCGTTGCTCGTAAGCACCGTTCTCAAGGTCGTGAAAAGGCGGAAGTTATTCGTGCTCAAGCAGAACTAGAAGTAGCAACTATTCTAGCTGAAGCTGATAAAACTGCGCGTGTGACACGAGGTGAAGCGGATGCTGAAGCTGCGAAGATTTATGCTGAAGCGTACAACAAAGACCCTGAGTTCTTTAGCTTCCTACGCTCGCTACGTGCGTATGAGAAGTCCTTCAGCTCTAAGAGCGATATTCTGGTGCTTGATCCGAAGAGTGAGTTCTTCCAATACATGAACCAGTCGAAGGGCAGCATGGAGAAATAATCTCCGCGTCTCATTGAAATAAAAGGCTCCTTAGGGAGCCTTTTTTGTATCTGATGCTAAGTGTTAGCTCATCATGATGGCGATGACGGCTCCAGCAACTACTAGGCAGCCACCGATGCGTCGTAGCTGATTGTTGGGTTGTTCACTTAATTGAGCCACCATATTCCGCCAACCGTTAGGAGCAATCAGTGGCCCAATGCCTTCCACGATCAAGACGAGCCCAATCGCCAACCATATGGATTCAGACATAGCGCTTTCCAGTCGAATAGAGAAAGCTAAATACTATCAGTGATATGCTGATTTCAAAATGAACAAAGCGGCAAGATGACATTCTGGTAGCGACTCTGTGAACAAAAAATGACTGCAAGAAGTGAGATTCGGTGCTAGAATCCATTTTTAACTAGCAATCAGACTTGGAAAGATGGGAAATAACGTAGTCGTTCTAGGCACCCAATGGGGTGACGAAGGTAAAGGTAAAATCGTAGACCTTTTAACTGAAGATGCAAAATACGTGGTACGCTACCAAGGCGGTCACAACGCAGGTCACACTCTCGTAATTGACGGTGAAAAAACCGTTCTTCACTTAATTCCATCAGGTATCCTTCGCGATAACGTAAAATGTGTTATCGGTAACGGTGTTGTACTATCACCTGAAGCTCTACTTAAAGAAATGAAGCCTCTTGAAGAGCGCGGTATTCCAGTACGCGAGCGTCTTTTCATTTCTGAAGCATGTCCGCTAATTCTTCCTTACCACGTTGCAATGGACCAAGCTCGCGAAATCGCTCGCGGTAAAAAAGCTATCGGTACTACTGGTCGTGGTATCGGTCCAGCATACGAAGATAAAGTTGCTCGTCGCGGTCTACGCGTTGGCGACCTATTCGATATGGCGACTTTCGCAGAGAAGCTAAAAGAAGTCATGGAGTTCCATAACTTCCAACTAGTTAACTTCTACAAAGCGGAACCAGTAAGCTACGAAGAAGTACTTGAGCAAGCGAAAGGCTACGCTGAGCTACTAACTTCAATGGTTATCGACGTAACTGACGAACTAGACGCAGCACGTAAGCGCGGCGACAAGATCATGTTCGAAGGTGCACAAGGTACACTACTTGATATCGACCACGGTACTTACCCGTACGTAACGTCTTCTAACACGACTGCTGGTGGTGTTGCTGCAGGTTCTGGTTTTGGTCCTCGTCACATCGGTTACATCTTGGGTATCGCAAAAGCGTACTGTACTCGCGTTGGTGCTGGTCCATTCCCGACTGAACTATACGACGGTTTAGATAAGCAAGATCCAATTGGTAAGCACTTAGGTGAAGTTGGCCACGAGTTCGGTGCGACAACTGGTCGTCTACGTCGTACAGGTTGGTTCGATGCTGTTGCTATGCGTCGTGCAATCCAAATCAACTCTGTATCTGGTTTCTGTCTAACTAAACTAGACGTACTAGATGGTCTAGAAGAGCTAAAAATCTGTACTGGTTACAAGATGGAAGATGGCTCCGTGCTAGAAGTTTCTCCGATGGCTGCTGAAGCATTCGAAAAAGCAACGCCAATCTACGAAACAATGCCTGGTTGGTCTGAGAACACATTTGGTGCTAAGTCACTAGATGCTCTACCACAAGCAGCTCTTGACTACATCAAGCGTATTGAAGAGCTAACTGGCGTTCCAGTAGACATCATCTCTACAGGTCCTGACCGTAACGAAACTATCATCAAAGTTCACCCATTCGAAGCTTAATTGATAGCCGTTAAAGATTGCAAAAGCCGACCTTCTGGTCGGCTTTTTTGTATCTGAACAAAAACAGCGTGACTCTCATATGGCAAGCTTTTGCCGCTGAGCCTAAATCAGAGGCAAAAATTGTCTAAAGCTTAGCTGTTTTTTGCCGATAAGGTTATCAAGCAGAGGAGATCCTTCACCGATCTTTGGTTTCTTAGATACCTTAAGGGTACGTTTATGAAGTTACGAACAGTGGCTGCTTCACTGTTGTTGACCTTGGTTGCTACCACAGTGAAAGCCAATGTTGCCGATGTGGGGGCACCAGTTCCGATCTATACCGAAGCAGAGCTGATAAAGCTTATTGAGCAAAATAAGCACTTACAACGTGTGCGCGCTGATAACTGCCAGCTGGTGGAGGATATCGTAGCTCGTGCGACTCGAATTAACTTACCCGCTTATGAGTTTCTATACGGAGATATGTTGGCTTGGGGTGTGTGTGTCGAGCAAGATGTCGAACTGGGTCTTTACTACATCGAAAATGCAGCGCATCAGGGGTTACCTGCTGCACTAGAGCAGATTGGCCGATACTATTCGCGTGGCACTTTAGTACAGCAAGATAAAGAACGTGCAATTCCATATTTGCGAGAAGCTGCGTCAATGGGAAACCTAAACGCGCGTATTCATCTGGCCGAGTTGCTTTTACGTGATTATGGCAGTCCACTCGATTACGAAGATGCGTATCGTTGGTTATATAACTCTGTCACAGCAGATAAGCGGCAGCATAAGCGCATAACTGTATTGAGAAACGGCCTTGAACAGCGCATGCCACAAAACGTTATTGCTCGAGCTAAACGGCGAGACACCTTTTGGTAACGCTTCAATATTGCAAACAACTTCATACAACAAAGCCCACGTCACGTGGGCTTTGTTGTTTTCCCGATAGTTGGTAGCGCTTAAACCACTTTGTGTGGACCGAAGCATTCGTAATGGAATTGCTCTTCTGGTACGCCAAGTTCTAATAGCTGTTTCGCTACGTGCTGCATAAATCCTACAGGACCACAGAAGTATACCTGCACGTTATATTGCTTTAATGCAGCTTCAATTTCATACAGATTGACAAAGCCCGTGAAGTGGAAGTCTTCACCTAGCTTGTCTTCTGCCGTTGGTTGGTTATACCAAACGAGCGCGTTCATATTTTCTTTTTCTGCAACGAGTTGGTTTACGTGTTGCTTGAAAGCATGCTGTTGGCCATTTTCGGTTGCATGAACCCAAGTTACAGGTGCTTGATGTGCTGAGAGACTTTCTAGCATTGACAGCGTTGGAGTAAGTCCCACACCAGCAGAAATTAGAACAACGGGTGTTTGTGGTTCGGCATCCATAAAGAAATCACCGGCAGGGGCTGCAAGCTGCACTTTTTCGCCAATGTTCAGGCTATCGTGCAGGTAGTTCGACACTTTTCCGCCTTCTTCACGTTTTACTGAGATACGGTAGGTGTTCTCTTGGACCGCAGAAGACAGGCTATATTGGCGAATTTCTTGGTTTTCTAACTGGTCACTGTTGATGTAGATGCCAAGGTATTGTCCCGGTTTATACGGCGCCACTTTTTGGCCATCGGTTGGCTTGAACACAAAGCTGCAAATGTGTTCGCTCTCAATCTTTTTATCGACTAATTCAAATTCGCGTAGACCGCGCCAGCCGCCTTCCAAAGCTTCATTTTGTTGGTAAATTTGTTCTTCGCGCTGAATAAATACATTCGCAAGTACGCCGTAAGCCTCAGCCCAAGCATCCAACACTTCTTGACCTGGATTAAAAAGCTCATCGATTGTCGCAAGTAAATGCTTACCAACGATTTGGTACTGATCTTCTGTGATCAAAAAGCTCGTGTGCTTATGCGCAATTTTCTCTACTGCGCCAAGCAGAGCTGGCAAATTTTCAATATTGGCAGCATAGGCACAGATAGCGTTGAATAATGCTTCACGCTGATCGCCGTTACGCTGGTTACTCATGTTAAAAATATCTTTCAACTCAGGGTTATGAGTAAACATACGCTCGTAAAAGTGCGCGGTCAGTTTTGGTCCTGTTTCGGCGATGAGTGGTGCGGTCGCTTTGACGATCTCGATAGTTTGATTGCTGAGCATAAGGGCTTCCTACTTTAAGTTGTATTTATAATGCATGTTTAAAGTTGTATCTCAAATGTATCTTTCGATCAAGAAAAGATTTACACTTTTATCGATAGCTCAAGTTTGGGGTTTTAGCATCACCAGCGGGTTATTGAGTCGCACTTTGGGAGAGAATATGCAGTTAACTAGTTTCACTGATTATGCGTTGAGAACCTTAATTTTCTTGGCTTCGTTGCCGGAAGATGAGTTAACCAGCATTACCGAAGTGACGGATTTATTTGGTGTGTCGCGCAACCATATGGTTAAAGTTATCAATCGGTTAGGGCAGTTGGGTTATGTCCATACCGTGCGCGGAAAAAACGGTGGTATCCGGCTGATGAAGCCTGCGTCTGAAATCACAGTCGGTGGTGTTGTGCGCGATTTAGAGCCGTTAGATTTAGTCAACTGTGGTGTGGATTTTTGCCATATTACCCCTGCTTGCCGCCTCAAAGATAAATTGGCGAAAGCAAAAAGTGCCTTCCTGGCGGAGTTGGATGATTGCACGATTGAATCCTTGCTCAGTGACAATTCTGAACTTTTGATCTTGCTGGCTCGTCCTTAACTCATTTGCATGCCTAGAGTCGATCTCGATCATTCTTTTTTCAAAGCAATTCTGTAGCTTATCGAGAGACTCAGATATACTAGCCATATACCTTCCTTGCTAGATAGGCGTGCCTATGTCAGACAATATTCCAAACGATCCTTTTGCAGATCGTGAATCCAAAAATTACGAAAATCCAATTCCAAGCCGAGAGTTTATCATCGAGTTTCTAGAGCAAGCGGGCGTTCCAATGAATCGTAACGACTTGTTTGAGGCACTAAAGCTTGAGGGCGAAGAGCAATACGAAGGGTTGCGTCGTCGGCTACGTGCGATGGAGCGAGATGGCCAACTGGTGTTTACCCGCCGTCAGTGCTATGCATTGCCTGAAAAACTTGAAATGGTGAAAGGTTACGTGATTGGTCATCGTGATGGCCATGGTTGGGTACGTCCAGAAGGCAGCGTCGGCAAGGATGATGATATTCTGTTACCGCACCATCAGATGAAGAACATCATCCACGGTGATTTTGTCTTAGTGCAACCGACAGACAACAGCAAGCGCGGCCGCCGTGAAGGACGTTTGGTGCGTGTGCTAGAGGAGCGCAATGATCAAATCGTTGGTCGTTTCTTCCTTGAATATGGATACTCCTATGTTGTCCCAGATGACTCGCGTATCAGCCAAGATATCCTGATCCCAAATGAGCACAAAGCGGGTGCACGCATGGGTAACGTAGTCGTAATTGAAATTACTGATCGTGGCTCACGCTCACGCGGCATGATGGGTAAAGTGGTTGAAGTCCTTGGTGAAAATATGGCACCAGGTATGGAAACACAAATTGCGATTCGTACACACCAAATCCCTCACGAATGGCCAGAAGCCGTCGATAAACAAATCGAAAACTTAGGCGAAGAAGTACCAGAAGAAGCGAAAGTTGGTCGTGTGGATCTACGTGATTTGCCACTAGTGACCATTGACGGCGAAGACGCACGAGACTTTGATGATGCCGTTTACTGTGAAAAGAACCAAGAAGGTGGTTGGCGTTTATGGGTAGCGATTGCTGACGTCAGTTACTACGTTCGTCCTGACTCTGCGTTGGACAAAGAAGCGATCAATCGTGGTAACTCAGTATATTTCCCGTCGCAAGTTGTGCCGATGTTGCCAGAAGTACTGTCGAACGGTCTATGTTCGCTTAACCCGCAAGTAGATCGCTTGTGTATGGTGTGCGAAATGACCATTTCCGATACAGGTAAGCTGTCTGGTTACAAGCATTACGAGGCGGTGATGAACTCGCACGCTCGTCTCACATATAGCAAAGTGAGCGCGATTCTAGAAGGGGATGAAGAACTACGTGAGCGCTACCAGCCGCTTGTTTCTCATCTAGAAGAGTTGCACAAGATGTACAAAGTGCTGAAAGAAGCACGAGATCAACGCGGTGCAATCGAATTTGAAACCGTTGAAACCAAATTTATTTTCAATGCGGAACGAAAAATCGAAAGTATTGAGCCAGTAATTCGTAATGACGCGCATAAGATCATCGAAGAATGTATGATTTTAGCCAACATTGCTTCGGCATCGCTGGTAGAAAAAGCGAAAGAGCCCGCGCTTTATCGTATCCACGAATCTCCAGGTGAATTACGCCTGCAAGGTTTCCGTGACTTCTTAAGTGAACTTGGTCTTGAGCTAAAAGGTGGTTTAGAGCCTTCACCAACGGACTATGCTGATCTCGCACGTCAAATCTCCGGGCGTCAAGATCAAGAGTTGATTCAGACCATGCTGCTACGCTCAATGAAGCAAGCGGTATACAACGCAGATAACGCGGGGCACTTTGGGTTGGCATTGAAACGCTATGCGCACTTTACGTCGCCAATTCGTCGTTACCCTGACTTGTTACTTCACCGTGCAATCAAGTATCTGATTGCTAAAGAAGAAGGTCGTAATCAAGATCGCTGGACACCAACAGGTGGCTATCATTACTCGTTTGACGACATGGATTTTTACGGCGAACAATGTTCGATGACAGAGCGCCGTGCTGATGATGCAACACGTGATGTTGCGGATTGGCTGAAGTGTGAATATATGCAAGACCACGTCGGTGACGAACTAGACGGTGTTATTGCTAATGTCACTAGCTTTGGCTTCTTTGTACGTTTAACGGATTTGCACATCGATGGTTTGGTGCATATTTCTACCCTTGCGAACGACTACTATCAATTTGACCCGATTGGTCAACGACTTATTGGTGAAAGTTTCGGTAACATCTACCGCTTAGGTGATGCAGTAAAAGTAAAAGTACTGGCTGTTAACCTCGATGATAAGCAAATTGACTTTGAATTGGTCGAAACAAGTCGTAAGCTACGCGGCGAAGGTAAGACTGCGAAGAAACGCGCAGCGGAAGCAAAACGCAAAGCGAAAGATAAAAAACGCGCTGCGACTCGCTCTTCATCGAAAGAAGGTGGCGCGGCTCGTGCAGTTCCTGCGATAGAGCCAACTAAACGCCCAGAAGAAACGGGCGCAACGAGTAAGCGTAATAGCCCAAAACGTGGTGACGCCCAAGGCAACGAGAAGCCTAAAGTGAAAAAAGCACGTAAAAAGAAGCCGCACAGTAAGCCGAAGAAAACCAAGCGCACTAAAAAAGAAGCGCAGTAGGTTGAAGCGCCAACTTAGTTCAAACTCGGTTGGCGCAGGCAATACGACCAGAACAACAGGTTAAACAATGAGTAACGAATTTATCTACGGCATTCACGCAGTGAAGGCGGTATTGGAGCGCGAACCAGAGCGTTTTATCGAGGCGTACGTTTTAAAAGGTCGTCAAGATGATCGCCTAATGCCAATCCTAAATGATCTTCAGGTTTGTGGTGTTTCTATTCAGCAGATGACACGTAAAACCTTGGATGACAAAGCACGCGGTGCAAATCACCAAGGCATCATCGCTCGTGTGAAACCAGCGAAACAGCTGAATGAGAACGATATTGATGACATCCTTGCAAAGCACGAATCACCACTGCTCTTAGTGTTAGACGGCGTGACCGATCCACACAATCTTGGTGCGTGTTTACGTAACGCAGATGCGGCAGGTGCTGCGGCGATCATCGTACCGAAAGATCGTTCTGCGCCAATGAATGCGACGGTAAGTAAAGTCGCTTGTGGTGCAGCTGAAGTCGTACCATTGATCCGAGTGACTAACTTGGCTCGTACTATGCGTACATTGCAAGAGAAAGGCATCTGGTTTGTTGGTACTGCGGGTGAAGCAACGCACGACATCTACCAAGCCAAACTGACTGGACCTCTTGCTATCGTAATGGGGGCTGAAGGTGACGGTATGCGTCGTCTGACTCGTGAAACCTGCGACGATTTGATTAAGATCCCAATGGCTGGTAGCGTTTCAAGCTTGAACGTATCTGTGGCATCCGGCATCTGTTTGTTTGAGGCAGTTCGTCAGCGTATTGCTGCAAAGTAACGACGAAACAAACAGTTACTGTAGAATCAGACATAATGATAAAAACAAAGGATGGGGTGCCATCCTTTGTCGTTTTCACCGATTTATAAATAAAAATCCTCAGGGAAGTTATGACTCAACAAGACATTAAATTCATCGCCTTCGATCTAGATGGTACTTTGCTTGATAGCGTGCCAGATCTAGCTGTCGCGGCAGACCAAGCAGTACAGGCGCTTGGCTTTCCATCGGTTTCAGAAGAACAAGTTCGTGATTATGTGGGTAACGGCGCAGACGTGCTTATTGGTCGCTCATTAAGCCAAAGCCTGACCATCAACCCAGAGCTGAGTGAAGAGCTTCGTGCTAAAGCGCGTGTATTGTTTGATGACTACTACGAGCAAAGCGGTCACAAGCTAAGTCATCTTTACCCAACGGTAAAAGAGACACTAGCAGAGCTGCACAAAGCGGGCTTTGTTATGGCGTTGGTGACTAACAAACCTTCAAAGTTTGTGCCTGACGTTTTGGAAAAGCACGACATCGCAAAATACTTCGTTGATGTCCTTGGCGGTGATGCATTCCCAGAGAAAAAACCAAACCCAGTAGCATTGAACTGGCTAATGGAAAAGCACCAAATCCAACCAAGTGAAATGCTGATGGTTGGCGACTCGAAAAACGACATTCTCGCAGCAAAGAATGCAGGCTGTGCCTCATTTGGTCTGACATATGGTTACAACCACGGTGAACCTATTTCAGCATCAAATCCAGATTTCGTCGCTGACAGTTTGGCAGAATTATTGGACGTTGTAGCGGTTTCTGCATAACGGCTACAAAAGAGCTTCCAAAATACTCGTTAATGAGTACACTGAGTAAACCGTGCACCTATTACTGCACGGTTTTTTTCATTTAATTAGATTAAGAAGTCAAAGGAATCATTCTAATGAGCAAACCCATTGTATTGAGTGGTGTTCAACCTTCAGGTGAACTAAGTATCGGTAACTACTTGGGTGCTCTACGTCAATGGCAGCAGATGCAAGACGATTATGATTGCCAATATTGTGTGGTAGACCTTCACGCGATTACGGTTCGTCAGGACCCTAAAGCGCTGCATGAAGCAACTCTAGACGCACTGGCAATTTGTCTGGCAGTTGGTGTTGACCCGAAGAAGAGCACGCTATTTGTTCAGTCACATGTACCAGAGCATGCTCAATTAGGTTGGCTTCTTAACTGCTACACTCAAATGGGTGAGCTGAGCCGTATGACTCAGTTTAAAGACAAATCGGCACGTTACGCGAATGACGTAAACGTCGGTCTATTTGACTACCCGGTGTTGATGGCGGCTGACATTTTGCTTTACGGTGCACACCAAGTACCTGTAGGCAGTGACCAGAAGCAACATCTAGAATTAGCGCGCGATATCGCAACGCGTTTCAACAATATTTACTCGCCAGAGCAGCCAATCTTCCAAGTTCCAGAGCCTTACATTCCGACAGTAAATGCGCGTGTAATGAGCCTTCAAGACGCAACGAAGAAGATGTCTAAATCTGATGACAACCGTAAGAACGTTATCACGCTGCTGGAAGAGCCTAAGTCGATCCTTAAGAAGATCAACAAAGCGCAAACCGATACCGAAACGCCGCCAAGTATCCGTCATGATATCGAGAACAAGGCGGGCATTGCTAACCTAATGGGTCTGTACTCTGCGGCGACAGGCATGAGCTTCGAAGAGATTGAAGCGAAGTACCAAGGCGTAGAAATGTATGGCCCATTTAAGAAAGATGTTGGTGAGGCAGTTGTAGCAATGCTTGAGCCAATTCAAGCAGAATATCACCGTATTCGCGCTGATCGTGCTTACATGGACGAGGTAATGCAGCAAGGCGCTGAGAAAGCCTCGGCACGAGCGGCTGAAACGCTTAAGAAAGCATACGAAGCAGTAGGTTTTGTAGCTCGCCCATAGTTGCTAAGAACGAATACGAAAAGCTCCACTTTGGTGGAGCTTTTTTTATGCCTGTATTACTGAAATGGCGTGTCTTTCATACAGCGTTCCATGTCGTAATATTCAACACGTCCTCGAGCTCCTAGAAAGGCAGACTTCACAACCATGCCTCTATCAATGAAGTAACTAAGCTGTACGCATGATATATCGTAGCTGAGTTCTTTAATTCTCGCTGGAATCCAGTAGGTTCCTGGCGTTCTTAGACGCTGAGTAAAGGTAATAACACCCTCGTCACTGACTTCTAGCTCTTCAATACCATCCAGTTCATTTTTGGCTGATTCGATGATGTCTTGATTCGCCGTAGGTTGAAGTGGCTCACTGGCGGTCAACTGACACCCCGCTATCAAGCCAAGTAGGGAGATAGCTAGCACACTGCGTTGAATTGTTTTCATTTGTCGTTCCTGGGTTTACAGCTAATGAGATCTTATTGTCTCGCGCAGGTGTTATATCTTTTGTGTATGTTTTTGGCTAGTGAGTAATGAAAAGTTATTGAATAAATCATGAAAACTTTGAAGTATGAGAGGCCTGTATAAGAGAGAACGAAGCGAGTAATAGATTCTTGGGCTTGAACAGTGATACAAGTGAAAATTAAAGCATTCTAAATTAGTGACTAATTATATTTTTTATTTGTAACAGGAACGGTTGGGTTAATAAGCAACTCAACAAGTGATGTATTTTCTACTCCTTAACATGAATTGAAAAAGTAAACTGAGTAATCAATCTAAATTCTGATTTGTTTATCAATAGCGCTCTGTATTTATTACAAAAAATGTTTGAATGGGATGCTCTGGCATATTTTCTTATATTCACATGTGATTCATTTCACGGCTTTAATTACTCATTCTTATTTATTTCATAAATAAACCTGATAGTAGACGCAAATGGCAGGCTCTAACCAGAGCTAAGTTTGCATTTACATAAATATCAGGTATGACAATGGACACGTTAATCAAACCCTCAATACTCGCATTAACCATCGCCAGTGCACTTAGTGCAAACGCGAACGCAGAGATTATTATTTCCCAATACGTAGAAGGCGGCGCTTATAATAAAGCGGTAGAGATCGCTAATACGGGTGATACTGCGGTGACACTCACTGGCTACGAGTTGGCGAAATCATCAAACGGTGGTGGTACTTGGGGTAGCACATTCGACCTTAGCCAAGTGATGCTACAAGCTAACCAAGTGTATGTACTGGCGCATGGTGACGCGAGCGATACCATCAAAGCTATCGCGGATATTACAGATAAAAGCGTCGCGAACTTTAACGGTGATGACCCGATCGCACTGCTTAAAGATGGTGAAGTACACGACATCATCGGTGTGATGGGTGACGTAGATTTTGGTAAAGACACCACATTAGTTCGTAACAGTGATGCACTAACCCCTTCTGCTACTTATGATGCATCTCAGTGGACGGCATTTGAGAAAGACAACATTGACGGCCTTGGTGAGCTAAATGCGACTGAGCCACCAGCACCATTCGCTTGTGAAGTAGACGGTCAGCAACCTAACTTCACTACCATCCAAGATATTCAAGGTGAAGGCGATACGTCTCCATTCATTGATGGTTACCCATACATTACTGACGAAGATCATTTCGTAACGGGTGTCGTGACTGCTGTTACCACTGGCCTAACCAAAGGTTTCTACCTACAAGCACTAGAAAGTGATAACAACGACAAGACCTCAGAAGGTTTGTTCATTCATACCGATGCGGCAGACACGGAGCTAAAAGCTGGTGACGTTGTTTGTGTGAAAGGTAAAGTTCAAGAGTACTACAGCAATACTCAGCTAGCTTCTGATGCTAACAGCTATGTGAAAACAGGCACCTCTGAAACCCCTCGAGTTACCGATCTTGTTATCAAAGAAGGTGAGACACTACGTGATGCGCTAGAGCGTCATGAAGGCATGCAAGTTGAGTTGACCTCGGCAAGTGACTTGTTTGTAACTCGAAACTTCTCTTACGACTACGATTCACGTCGTAACAATATGATGCTCTCTCATGAAGCGCCATTGTTAAAGCCGACTCAATTACACGCGGCAGAGAGCGATGCAGCCGTTGAGCTAGCAAAAGACAACGCAGCGAACCGCGTATACCTAGAATCAGATGGCAAAGCACCAAACGGCCAAATCCCATACTACCCAGATTTTGCTAAAGATGCAGATCAAGATGGCTCTTCAGAGCAGCACATTCGCCTTGGTTCTCGAGTAGAAGGTCTACAGGGTGTCGTGGCTTACAGCTACAACGAATACCGCCTGATTGCGACAAATGAAGTCAATAACACCAACTTCGTGACTTCAGGTGAAGGCTTCGACGTGGCTCGTAAAGATGCCCCAGCGATTGCGGACTCAGATTTGCGTATTGCAAGCTTCAACGTACTGAACTACTTCAACTCCGTGGCTGACAGTGGTCATGAAAACCCAACCGGACAAAACCGTGGTGCGACTAATCTAGACGAATTCCTGATCCAGCAAGCGAAAATCGTTGCGGCGATGAACAAGATGGACGCAGACGTTATTGGTTTGATGGAAGTCGAGAACAATGGCTTTGGTGATGGCAGTGCTATCCAAAACTTAGTTGATGCCCTAAATGCTGAGATTGATGACGCTGAAGATCATTACACGTATGTCGAAATCGAAGAGCAAGACAAATACCAAGACGAATACTTTGGCAGTGATGCGATCATGGTGGCGATTTTATATCGTGCTAACGCAGTAACGCCAAAAGACGCTGCAAAAGTGATCATCACGCCAGAGCAGCACATTGCAGAAAACACAATTACTCGTAAAGAGGGCACAGAAAGTAACCCTGCTTACGATAAGTACCAACGCCACAGTCTACTTCAGACCTTTACGGTGAAAGAGACGGGTGAAGATTTGTCTATTGTCGTAAACCACTTTAAGTCGAAAGGCTCTGAGTGTATTGAAGAGTGGATTGCTGGTGTAGAAGATTCTGAGCCAGCGGATCTGCAAGGCAACTGTAACAACTTCCGCGTTTCTGCTGCGCACGCAGTGGGTGAAGCGTTGAAAGAGGTGAAAGGCGATGTATTGCTCATGGGCGATCTCAATGCTTATGGCATGGAAGACCCACTTCTGACACTGACTGATTACTCGAAAGAGAAATACGGCCGTGACATTTATACTGCTGCTTACACAACCATTGGTGATGGTGAACTTCAAGTAGAGAAGACCAAAATTGAAAAAGGTTACGGTCTGCACAATTTAAACACGTTGCTGCACGGCACTGATACGTTTTCTTACACCTATTCGGGCGAGCTGGGTAATTTGGACCACGCATTGGCAAGCAGTAGCCTAGCGCAAAAAGTGGTAGCAATTGAAGATTGGCACATCAACTCACTAGAGAGTAACTTGTTCGAATACAGCAGCAAGTACACCGGTGATATGCCGAAGTACAAAGATGCGTTCTCTGCCTCTGATCACGATCCAGTGATCATCGCGATTGATTTACCAGATGATGACATCGATTTACCGAAAGCAGGTGACAACTTAGCCGTCGATGTCCGTTTACCACCAACGGCGGTTGTAGGTGATATTGTTACGGTGAACTTAACGCCATCCACACAAGCGGCTGCGGCAAGCAGCGATACGAAAGCTTACTCGGCTAGCCAAACCTTAGTTCAAGCTGATATTGATGCGCGTAGCGTGAATATTGAGTTTGAACAAACGCCAGAGCAAGGTAATTATCAGTTAGAAGAGAAAGTGACTGACTCGACAGGTAATATCGTGAAGTTTAGCTCTGTTCGTGATGTTTCAATGACGCAAACTGAAACTGGAACAGAAGGGTCGAAGGATTCAGATGGTGGTTCGTTTGGTTTTGGCGCGCTATTTGCGCTGCTAGGTCTCGGCTTATTCCGCCGTCGCCGCTAAGCGAATTTATTTCCTGATAAACCTTTCCTAAATAGCTGTAAAGACCAAAGGCCAGCCTATGCTGGCCTTTTTATTCAGCAAAAACTTGCCTTTCTTGCTTGGTATAGCAAAATACCGCCCTTGATTGTCACGAACGTGGCGATTCACTACGTAAGCATTGCCAAAACGGATTGGAGCAACCGACCCTTTATGTTGTTGATCATCGATAACTACGACTCTTTTACCTACAACCTTTACCAATACTTCTGCGAGCTTGGTGCAGACGTAAAGGTGGTGCGTAACGATGAAATCGATATCCAAGGCATTGAGGCGCTCAACCCAACTCATTTGGTGATCTCGCCAGGGCCATGTACGCCGAACGAAGCAGGTATTTCACTGAAAGCGATAGAACACTTCGCTGGTAAGCTTCCAATATTGGGTGTTTGCCTTGGCCATCAAGCGATAGCGCAAGTGTTTGGGGGTGAAGTGGTACGTGCACGACAAGTGATGCACGGTAAGACCTCACCGATTCGTCATAACGGTCGTAGTGTGTTTAAAAATCTGAATAACCCACTCACGGTAACCCGTTATCACTCTCTTGTGGTGAAAAACGGTACTTTACCCGACGTGTTTGAACTGACTGCATGGACAGAACTGCCGGACGGAAGCATGGATGAAATAATGGGTTACCAACATAAAGCCTTGCCAATTGATGCGGTGCAGTTCCACCCAGAATCAATCAAAACTGAGCAAGGTCACGAGTTGCTTGCGAACTTTTTAGCACGCAAAGCGATCTGATCGCGATCACTTTTCTTAACAAATCATTCATCTTTTTGCTGAGGTGAGCGGATTGCAAAACTATGCGATTCTCTCGAGTCTCTTTGTCTGTTCATGTCTTTTTAAACCTTCTATCCCCTGTATTACATAACATTTATAAAAAATCACTTCTCTATTTTACTTTCTTGATGCATAAATAGTCATAAGCAGTGATTAATGGAAGTTGCTTTCGAGAACGAAAAGAATAAATCACTATTGAAATGGTTAATTAAATGTAAATACAATGCCGCAATAGCTTAAATGCAAAACATTATTTGCTGGCAAAGAGAGCCGGTTAAATTCGCTTATCTGCTACGCATGCGGTATCAAGAAGGAATGTGCAATGACAACGGAAATTAAAGTAGAGCGCGGTTTATTCGATGAGGTAATGGTACCTTGCTATAACCCGATGGAAATGATCCCTGTTAAAGGTGAAGGTTCACGTGTTTGGGATCAGGAAGGTAATGAATACATCGACTTTGCTGGTGGTATTGCAGTGAGCTGTCTTGGCCATTGTCATCCAGTAATGGTAAACGCACTAACAGAGCAAGCTAACAAGCTTTGGCACTTAAGTAACGTTATGACGAACGAACCAGCCCTTCGTCTGGCGAAAAAGCTAACAGAAGTGAGTTTTGCTGAGCGTGTGTTCTTTGCTAACTCTGGCGCAGAAGCAAACGAAGCCGCTTTGAAGCTGGCACGTCGTTATGCAGCAGACGTTCATGGCACTGAGAAATCTGAAATCATTGCATTCAAACAAGGTTTCCACGGTCGTACATTCTTTACCGTAACGGTTGGTGGCCAAGCGGCATACTCTGACGGCTTCGGTCCTAAGCCAGGCGACGTGACACACCTTCCTTACAACGATATCGAAGCTTTACAAGCACACATGTCTGATCGTACTTGTGCGGTCATGATGGAGCCACTACAAGGTGAAGGCGGCATCGTGCCACCAACGCCTGAGTTCGCTCAAGCGGTTCGCGAGCTGTGTGACAAACACAACGCCTTACTGATCTTCGATGAAGTGCAAACTGGTAATGGCCGAACAGGTAACTTCTACGCTTACCAAGGTTTAGGTATCACGCCAGATATTCTAAGTACTGCGAAATCACTTGGTGGCGGTTTCCCAATCGGTGCAATGCTAACGACAGCAAAATTGGCAGAGCACATGAAAGTGGGCACTCACGGTTCTACATATGGCGGTAACCCACTAGCGTGTGCGGTTGCAGAAGCGGTTGTAAATGAAGTCACTAAGCCAGAGGTTTTGGCTGGTGTACTAGAACGCGAAGCAATGTTCCGTGAAGGTCTAGAGAAGATCAACGCGAAGTACAACATCTTCTCAGAAGTGCGCGGTCAAGGCCTATTACTTGGCGCTGCACTAAATGAAGAATGGCAAGGCCGTGCGCGTGACGTGCTGGTTGCTGCAGGTAAACAAGGTCTCATGGTATTGGTTGCGGGTGCCAATGTCGTACGTTTCACACCATCACTCGTTATCACACAACAAGAAATTGAAGAAGGCTTGGCGAAACTGGATAAAGCGATCGCGACTTTAGTTTAAGCGCGATATCAGTTTAAACGTCAACGCAGACACCCCCGTCAAGGATCTCTGATGGGGGAATTGTTCCTACAATATAGTTAGGATCTTCTTGCATCTGGAGGGAGTATTGATGCTAGTAGTTCGCCCTATCGCGATGTCGGATTACGACGCACTGCACACTTGTGCGGTGGAGTCTGGTCACGGATTTACATCTCTACCGGTTAACGAAGAACTGTTAACCAATCGAATCAAACATTCAGAGTACAGCTTTGGTAAGCCAGATGTGGCAGAACCAGGCGATGAAGGCTACCTGATGGTTGGCTTTGACTCTGAAACGGGTGAGGTTGCGGGTACCACCGGAATCGAAGCATCTATCGGCTGGGATGTCCCATTTTACTCATATCACATTAGTAAAGTTGTGCACTCGTCGCCAAAGCTTGGCGTTAACAACGTCGTTAAACTGCTTACTTTTGGTAATAACTACACTGGTAACAGCGAAATTTGTACCTTGTTCTTGCGTGAGAAATTCCGCCAAGGTCTGAATGGTCGTCTAATGTCGAAGTGTCGTTTCCTAATGATGGCAGAGCACCCAGAGCGCTTCTCTGAAACGATCTTTGCGGAGATGCGTGGCGTTTCAGACGACGAGGGTAATTCACCATTCTGGCAATGGCTTCAAGAGCATTTCTTCTCTATCGATTTCACTCTTGCAGATTACCTGACAGGTATCGGCAAGAAAGGCTTTATCGCCGACTTGATGCCGAAACTGCCTATTTACATCAATCTGCTCAGCCCAGAAGCGCAAGCCGTGATTGGTCAAGTACATGACAACACGCGTCCAGCGCTGAAGCTGCTTGAGCGTGAAGGTTTTACCAACCGAGGTTACGTCGACATCTTCGATGGTGGCCCAACGGTTGAGTGTGATCTGCGTAATATTGAGTCGGTACGTCATTCATTCCGCGCGCAAGTCAAAATCTCTGAACATTCCAGCACACAAGACTTCTTGATGTGTAATTCATCTTTCGAGAACTTCCGTGCGACAGTCACTAAGGCGGCGTATGACGCAGAGACACAGAGCGTAATGATCGCACCAGACGTTGCGGATGCACTTTCGGTTGAAGAAGGGGATTTCGTCCGCCTTCTTCCGCAGTAACAGACGACAGAATTTAAGGATAGAAACAATGACACATTGGATTGCAGGTGAATGGGTACAAGGTCAGGGTGAAGCATTTACGTCTCTGTCGCCGTACAACCAAGAAGTGATCTGGCAAGGCAAAGGTGCAACGGCAGAGCAGGTGAACCAGGCGGTATCTGCAGCGCGTGAAGCGTTTATTGACTGGAAAAAGCGTCCATTTTCAGAGCGTGAGGCAATCGTGTTGGCTTTTGCGGAGAAAGTAAAAGAGAACAGCGAAAAAATCGCCGAAGTGATTGCCAAAGAAACCGGTAAGCCGATTTGGGAAACGCGCACTGAAGCAGCAGCCATGGCAGGTAAAATTGCCATTTCGATTCGCGCTTATCATGACCGCACTGGTGAGGCGAGCCGTGAAGCAGCAGGCAACCAAATCGTATTGCGCCACCGCCCATTGGGCGTGATGGCGGTGTTTGGTCCTTACAACTTCCCAGGCCACCTACCAAATGGTCACATTGTGCCTGCGCTACTGGCTGGTAACACGGTAGTCTTCAAACCGTCTGAGCAAACGCCATGGACGGGTGAATTGGCAATGAAGCTATGGGAAGAAGCCGGTCTGCCGAAAGGCGTGATTAACCTTGTTCAAGGCGCGAAAGAAACTGGTATCGCCCTAGCTGACGCAAAAGGCATTGATGGCGTACTGTTTACGGGTAGCGCGAATACGGGGCATGTATTACACCGTCAATTTGCGGGTCAACCGGGCAAGATGCTCGCACTAGAAATGGGTGGTAATAACCCTATGGTGATCTCTGATAAATATGGTGATTTGGATGCCACGGTTTACACCATCATCCAGTCAGCGTTTATCAGTGCTGGGCAGCGTTGTACGTGTGCTCGTCGTTTGTATGTGCCATTGGGTGAAAAAGGCGATGCGCTTATCACTAAGCTCGTCGAAGCGACACGCAATATTCGCGTAGACCAACCATTTGCAGAACCTGCGCCATTTATGGGACCGCAAATTTCGGTCGCGGCAGCCAAGTTTATTCTTGATGCACAAGCTAATCTACAGTCTCTTGGCGGTGAAAGCTTGATTGAAGCGAAAGCAGGAGAGGCGGCGTTTGTTTCTCCTGGCATCATTGATGTAACGAACATTGCTGAGTTACCAGATGAAGAATACTTCGGCCCACTTCTGCAAGTGGTGCGTTACGAAGGGTTAGACAAAGCCGTGGCGCTAGCAAACGATACGCGCTTTGGCTTATCTGCTGGTTTGGTCTCAACCGACGACCAAGAATGGGAATACTTCGTTGACCACATTCGTGCAGGTATCGTGAACCGTAACCGCCAGCTCACTGGTGCAAGTGGTGATGCGCCATTTGGTGGTCCGGGAGCGTCGGGTAACTTGCGCCCAAGCGCTTACTACGCAGCAGATTACTGTGCGTACCCAATGGCATCAATGGAAGGTCAAGAGACTGTCTTGCCTGCAACATTGAGTCCAGGTGTAGCGCTATAAGTTTTAATAATAGAGTCGCAACTATGCATTGCGGCTCAACTTGCCGGCGCATCATTTAGGTATGGGTTGTAGTGATCGTTGGCAGAACACGAAAAGTGAGCAAAGACTCGGAAAAGCGTGTTGACTGACTGGCATTTACCGTCACAGGTTGATGGTTGCTCGTTCATTATTCTGGACAACTTTTGTTGTGAACGAGCAGCCAACTTCCGCTTACCTTTAAACTCTACATCTCGTAACAAGGAGTCGTTATGACGCCCGATGTGTTATTTGAATCGCTATGGCAAGATTACATTCAACGTCTTTGCCCTTCGGCTGCTAAAGTGCATCAGCTGCTTCAAGAAGATGAGCCTCTGATTAATGATCATATAGCTTTACGTACCTTCAATATCGCGCCTCTTGGTATTGAAACTCTAGCTAAGCCATTTGTAGCTATTGGTTACAAGGCGTGTGGTGATTACGTTTTCGAAAGCAAAAAGCTGGTTGCTAAGCACTATGAGCACCCAGATCCGAAGCAACCTAAAGTATTTATTAGTGAGCTAAAAGTTGAAGAGTGCTCGTCTGAGCTACAAGAGATTGTGAAAAATTTGGTGGCACAAGTCGATGCTGACAAGCTGAACGATAGCGCATTCTTACATGGTGGACGCTTGTGGGATTTAAGCTTTGCTGATTACCAAACGTTGGCTAAAGAAAGTGAGTACGCATCTTGGCTTGCGGCGCATGGTTACGGAGCAAACCACTTCACGGTGAGCGTTAACCAGCTCAATGAATATGAAGAAGTGAAGCAGGTAAACGATCATCTGCGTACCGCTGGGTTTACCATTAATGAAAATGGTGGTGAAGTGAAGGGCACTCCTGAGGTGTTGCTAGAGCAGTCATCGACCATGGCAGATAAAGTAGCGGTTCGTTTTAGCGAAGGCACTGAAATTATCCCTGGCGGGTTTTATGAATTTGCTAAGCGCTATCCGATGGAAAATGGTGATTTGTACCCAGGTTTCGTGGCCGCTTCAGCTGACAAAATCTTTGAAAGTACGAATGGCTAAGTTTTAGGGTTAACCTGTTAAGCTTACTCATTAGTGTTCGCTGCACCCTATCTCATTTGGTCATGAGCAAATAAAAAGCCACCAATGTTGCCATTGGTGGCTTTTATAATTTTGTTCGTGTCACTCTAGTTTGAGATTAACGAGTACCGTAAACCACGATGGTTTTACCGTGAGCAGAGATTAGGTTCTGCTCTTCTAGCATCTTCAAGATACGACCTACTGTCTCACGAGAACAGCCAACAATTTGACCGATTTCTTGACGAGTGATCTTGATTTGCATGCCGTCTGGGTGAGTCATTGCGTCTGGTTGTTTTGCAAGGTTCAGAAGCGTCTGAGCGATACGACCAGTTACGTCTAGGAACGCCAGGTCACCCACTTTTTGGCTAGTTACTTGAAGACGACGAGCCATCTGCGCAGAAAGACGCATTAGGATGTCTGGGTTTACTTGGATAAGCTGACGGAACTTCTTGAAAGAAATTTCAGCAACTTCACAAGGAGATTTAGCACGAACCCAAGCTGTGCGCTCTTGGTCTTCCTCGAATAGACCAAGTTCACCAATAAAGTCTCCTTGGTTTAGGTAAGAAAGGATCATCTCCTTACCTTCTTCGTCTTTGATAAGAACCGCAACAGAACCTTTAACGATGTAGTACAAAGTTTCTGCCTTTTCGCCCGCGTGAATTAGCGTGCTCTTTGAAGGGTACTTATGAATATGACAGTGTGAAAGAAACCACTCTAATGTTGGGTCGGTTTGAGGTTTACCTAGAACCATAATATCTCACTTCCTCTGCAGGGTACGCTTGCGCTATCCATATTTTAGCTAAGCCTGAATTAGGCCTACTAGAATAAGAGCACTTTTTATATGCTGCAAGCTCTCTTGTGTTTCGGTAAGAAATAGTATCCTTTTTCGAAAACGATTTCTTGATTTTAATCGTGCCATGATTGAGATTTTGTAAGCAAAACTGTGCACATGATCACGGTATGAAAAGTAAACATCTTCGCAGGCAGGTTTTTAGCCAATTTTCCCTGTTTCGATGAGCTGTTGTAGGATAGGCCGAACTATGAGCTCCATTGCAAAGCTCATCTTACCGCCGGGTACGACAATCGTGTTGTGGCGTGACATGAATGAGCCATCAATCATGGCCAGCAGATATGGGAAGTCGACATTCTTGATACCGCGTAGGCGAATCACCACAAAACTCTCATCCAAACTAGGGATGCCTTTTGCATTAAGTGGGTTGGAAGTATCAACGGTCGGTACGCGCTGGAAGTTGATGTGAGTACGAGAAAACTGCGGAGTGATATAGTTGAGGTAATCGTCCATGGATCGCACGATTGAGTCCATTACCGCTTCACGCGAATGGCCGCGATCGCGAGTGTCACGTACGAATTTTTGGATCCACTCTAAGTTCACAATCGGCACCATGCCAATTAAGAAATCCACATGTTGAGCAACATTAACCTCGCCATCGACCACGCCACCATGTAACCCTTCATAAAACAGCACGTCGCTGTTTTCGGGTAAGTCTTGCCACGGTGTAAACGTGCCTGGCATTTGATTGTAGGGAACTGCTTCGTCAAACGTATGCAGATAACGGCGCACGCTGCCAGTGCCGTCATGCCCGAACTTACGGAAAAACTCTTCTAATCCCGGGAAGTCATTAGCTTGTGGGCCAAAGTAGCTAATGTGTCGACCTTGCTCGCGGGCTTTGCGAATTTCGATGTCCATTTCTGGGCGAGTAAAGCGATGGAAGCTATCGCCTTCAACCCATGCGGGTTTAACGTTCATCATATTGAACATTTTACGGAAGGCTTCAGATGTAGTGGTCGTGCCGGCACCGGACGAACCAGTAACCGCAATAATTGGGTGTTTAGCTGACATGACAAACCTTGTCGAAAATTACTTACCTGTAATGTGCAGTAGAGTTACTACTGCACGGTCGATATCCCACTATAGCACGTAACAATACCTTGTCATCGAGTGGGATACGGTAAAATGTGAAGGGTCTAAAATTTTGTTTTATGTTGAATATCGACGGTTTCGTGTAGCTCAGAGAACACGATAACCGCTTCACCTTTTTCCAATTGAGCTTTAACTTGATCAATTTTGTCTTGCAAAGAAACCTCGACGGTTCCGTAATCCGTTCCTTCGCGTAAGACGAATTCACGAATTAAGTTTTCCAATGTTTCCGGCGCAATGTCTTGCCATGGAATGATCATAAATACCTCTAACTTTTATGATGAGCGGCTAGTTTACTGCGTTCGTTGCTTGGATACAGCAGAAAGGTAATCTGCGGCGATACTTTCGTAATACGCGGGCAGCGCTTCCTCCAACCAAAACTTAGGTTTTAACGCCGTTCCTGTCAGGAAGCCAACATGGCCACCGTGCTCAAAGAGACGGTAATCAATATTATCTGGCAGAACAAACTTCGGTATCACATCATCGGTCATGAACGGATCGTCTTTGGCATGGATGATCAGTGTGGGTAGCGTGATTTGCTGTAGTTTACTTAAGCCAGAGCATTGGTCGTAATAATCTTGTGCGTCTTTAAAGCCATGCAATGGTGCGGTAATCAAATCATCGAATTCATACAGCCGTGTGACACGTTTGATTGAGTTGTAGGACAGCGCCAGCTCGCCATGCAGTAGATGATGCTTTTGTAACGCGTTACGTTTCAGTGAAGAAAGCAGATAACGGCGATACACTTTTGAAAAGCCTTGTTCTATACGGTTCGCACACGCCGCTAGGTCTAAAGGCGCTGAGATAATAGTCGCTGCATTCAAAATAGGGTGGTCTTTATATTGGGCTAAATAATTCGCCAACATGTTACCGCCAAGAGAAATACCAACCGCAACCTTGGGGTTATCAGGAAAGCGTTGCTCAAGGTGCTCTAAGAAGTGGCGGGCGTCAGTCACTTCACCAGAATGATAGGCGCGAGCTTTCTTGTTTGGCTTACCGCTACAACCGCGGAAATGCATCATCACCGACAGCCATCCAGATTGAGCAAATGCATTCATTAGCCCATTGGCATAAGGGCTATAGAAGCACCCCTCTAATCCATGAAATAAAACAAAAATCGGCTTTTTTTGTGCAGGCTCTTGGGTTGGGTCCTCGCTCCACGCGAGATCGAGAAAGTCGCCATCGGATGTATCGAGGGTTTGCCAAATCGGCGTAAACAACGCTTTTTTGCGAATAAAACGCGGCAAAAGCGTTTGGAGATGCGGGTTTTTGATCCCGGCGGCTGCGAAAAATTGTGTCATACCTAACTGCTCTTATGCGGTCCTTCGGTGTCCGTTGAAGAACTTATTAATATAATCCTTTATAAAGATTATAGGTATTCTACAGATTTATGGGCGTTTTGGTGGTTGAATGTTTGGCACCGGAATAGCAAAGGCTTGCTGCAAATGTTCCCCACCGAGTTGACGACAGTATCTCAACGTCAGTGGGTCATCATCATTTTTGAGTAGTGCAAGTGAGTTAATGCAGTCCACCAAATCCGCTTGTTGCTGCTTTTCTAGTTGCAGCTCAAACTGCAAGGTCTCACGATACAAAGCGTCATTGACTTGAGACTTAAGGTGGCGACGAAGGTCGCGAAAGGAGTGAAGTAAAGTTTCGCTCCTACCTAGACAGTCTTGCACCAAGGGCCAGTCTTTTTCTTGGAAAATGAGTTGCTGCTCATCGAGCCATCTGAGCAGCAGGAGTAGGTTCACGTTGCCGTGATAATTGTTCTGCAATGATAAACACGCTTCTTTCACTTCTCGCACACCATAAAACTGCAGACTGAACTGCCAAAGGTGTTCTAAGGTGAGTGTGTATTCAGCGTGTTGATTACTCATTGATTAAACTCTAGCTCCATCTGCTCCAGTTCTTCCTGAGCAGACATCCATTCCATTTCAATTTCTTCGAGCTCAGCTTTACTGGAAGCTTGAAGTGCCAGCACTTGGTTAAGTTTAGCTTTATTTTCGGCCGCATACAGTGAGTTGTCCGCCAATTGTTCTTCAGCTTCGGCCAGTGCAGCACCTAACTTATCCATTTTACTTTCTAGTTGTGTCAGCGTTTTGCGAATTGGCGCTGTCTGTTTTCGAAACTCTGCATCGCGACGTTTTTGCTCTTTCTTCGCAGCTGCGCTGTTGGCCGTATCTTTGCTTGGCTGCGCAGCCTGCGCTTCTTTGCGTTCCGCTCTTTGTTGTTCGGTTAACCATTTATAATAGTCATTTAAATCACCGTCGAACGGAGCAACTTGTCGATCATGCACTAAATACAAGTCATCGGTCGTAGCGCGCAGTAAATAGCGGTCGTGCGAAACAATCACCATCGCACCTTCGAATGTTTGCAGTGCCATCGTAAGTGCTTGGCGCATGTCCAAGTCTAAGTGGTTGGTCGGTTCATCAAGTAGCAACAGGTTTGGCTTTTGCCACACAATTAAAGCCAATACCAAACGGGCTTTTTCGCCACCAGAAAACGGCGCAACTTTTTCTAGTGCTTTGTCACCTTGGAAGCCAAAGCTACCTAGGTAATCACGTAGCTGCTGTTCGGTTTGATCGGGTGCGATTTGCATCATGTGTTGCAGCGGCGTTTCTTCAGGATGAAGCGTTTCTAACTGGTGCTGAGCGAAGTAACCAATTTTCACGCCTTGTGAGTAAGTTAGGTCACCACCTTGCGCGTTAAGTTCACCAGAGAGCAGCTTGATTAAGGTCGATTTACCCGCACCATTACGGCCGAGTAGACCAATACGACTGCCAGGAACCAAGTTTAAGCGGATCTTCTCTAAGATGAGGTTGTCACCGTAACCTGCAGATACTTCATCCATCATCATGATTGGGTTTGGCAGCGCAGCTGGCTCACGGAATTGAAAGCTAAATGGGTTATCGAATTGAGCTGGCAGTACTTTTTCCATGCGCTCCAAAGCTTTGATACGGCTTTGGGCTTGGCGTGCTTTTGATGCTTTGTAACGGAAGCGGTCGATGTAGCTTTGCATGTGCGACATCTGCTTCTGTTGCTTTTCAAACATCGCTTGTTGCAACACCATCTTTTGTGCGCGTTGGTTTTCGAATGACGAGTAGTTACCCGTGTATTCGTTCAGCTGCTGATTCTCGATGTGAATGATGCGACCAACAATTGGATCAAGGAAGTCTCGGTCGTGCGAGATCAGAATCAGCGTGCCAGGGTAGTTTTGTAGCCAACGCTCTAACCACATTACCGCGTCCAAATCCAAGTGGTTGGTTGGTTCGTCGAGTAGCAGTAGATCAGAACGACACAATAGCGCTTGAGCCAAGTTAAGACGCATACGCCAACCACCCGAGAATTGGGTCAAACTCCAACTCATTTGCTCTTGGCTGAACCCTAAACCATCGAGCAGTTCTGCCGCGCGAGCGCGAATGCTGTAACCACCAATGGTTTCAATTTTACCGTGTATCTCGGCAACTAGGGTTCCGTTGTCTTGTGTTTCTGCTTCAGCTAACTGCTTTTCGAGAGCGCGGTACTCGCGATCACCATCAATGACGTATTCCAGTGCAGTGCGCTCTAGCGCAGGCGTTTCCTGTGCGACCCAGGCCAACTCCCAGTGTTGAGGTTGGCTAAATGAGCCAGCATCAATTGACAGTTCATCTTTCAGTAGGGCAAACAGCGTTGATTTACCGCAGCCGTTTTTGCCCACAAGACCGACTTTATCGCCAGGGTGAATAGTCGCAGAAGCTTGGTCTAAAAGAGGTTTACCGCCACGCAGTAACTGAATATCAGAGAAGGTAATCATAAAGTTTTCATTCACTTTGCGCAGTGCGCGTTGCTTGGTTACATAGCGAAGTGGTTTCAATCGTTTTTAAAGCCACTTGGGTATATATCTAGCGGTGAATAGTAGGGGTATTGGCCGGAAAAGTCGATTGATTCGCTTTAATTGCATTATGCTGTACAAAAAAGTATAACAATTTGATAACGGATAAAAATAACCACAAGGACGACCATTTGGCTGTTGCACCGTCTATTCTCCCAAAAGTTCTGGTCATTTATGCTCATCCAGAGCCACATAACTCGATTGCCAATCAAGTGATGATAAAAAAAGCTCAGTCGCTTGATCACGTCACTGTGCACGATCTTTACGGTGTTTACCCTGATTTCTTTATTGATGTGAATTACGAACATGAGTTGTTGCTCGCTCACGATGTGATTGTATTTCACCACCCACTTTATATGTATTCATGTCCAGCCCTATTAAAAGAGTGGCTAGACCGAGTGTTAGGTAAAGGCTTTGCGTTTGGCGGAGGTGCGGCGCTAGAAGGAAAATACTGGCGCAGTGTCATTACAACAGGTGGTAAAGAAGAAGCCTTCAGCGCGAAGGGGTACAACAAATACCCACTTGAGCAAATCTTGCAACCGTTTGAACTGACGGCAGCCCTATGCCAAATGCACTGGATTGAACCTCTGGTGTTGTATTGGTCAAGAAATGTTTCGGATATTGAACGCTACGAACATGCTGAGTTATACCGTGGATGGCTGAGTAACCCACTTGAAAACTGGCAAGCGGCAGATCGAGGAGGTCAGTATGGCGATCACCAGTGAGTTTCTTCAAAGCAGTGTGGTCTTTCTTTCGGCTGCGGTTATTGCGGTGCCGATTGCTCAGCGCCTTGGGCTTGGCTCGGTTTTAGGTTATTTACTCGCTGGTGTGTTGATTGGCCCATGGGGGCTTGGCTTAATTAGCGACGTTGATGCTATTTTGCATTTTGCCGAGCTTGGGGTTGTGTTGTTACTGTTTTTGATAGGGCTGGAATTAAACCCTAAAAAATTGTGGCAGATGCGAGGGCCGATTTTAGGTTTAGGCGGTGCGCAGGTTGTGGTCACGACCGCCGTGATTGGTAGTGTCGTCAGTATGTTTGGCGTAAGCATGCAAGTGAGTTTAGTGATCGGGATGGGGTTGGCGCTGTCCTCGACGGCGATTGCGCTTAAAGTCATTGAAGAGCAAGGGCTTAATGGTACCGAAACGGGGCAATCTGGTTTTGCGGTGCTGCTCTTTCAAGATATTGCAGTGATCCCGATGCTGGCGATGTTGCCCTTGCTAGCAGGCGGGCATAGTGGTGGAAGTTGGTTGGATGTCTTCACTATTTTAGGCAGTGTGGTAGCACTGTTGATTGGTGGTCACTTTTTACTACGTCCGCTATTTCGTTTTGTCGTGATGAGCGGCGTTCGTGAGCTCTTTACCGTTGCTGCACTTTTAGTCGTGCTTGGCATTTCGGTCGTGATGCAAAAGCTTGGCCTTTCGATGGCATTGGGGACTTTTTTAGCAGGCGTTTTGCTGGCAGAGAGTGAGTATCGCCATGAGCTGGAAATCGCTATCGAGCCATTTAAAGGTCTGTTGTTGGGGTTATTCTTTATTGCGGTGGGCATGGCGGTAAACTTGGGGTTATTGGCATTACACCCTTTAGAGATTCTCGGTGCGGTGGTGGCTTTGGTCGTGGTTAAGGGTTTGGTTTTGTATGCATTGGCGAGAGCTGCCCGTGTCGGAGCCAAAGCGAGAAGCCGTATGGCTGCAATTTTGAGTCAAGGCGGTGAGTTTGCCTTTGTCATATTTACCGCGGCGAGCCAAGAGGGCATTTTGTCCAAAGAGCAAGTGGCGTTTCTGTTGGTGGTGGTCAGTCTATCCATGGTGACGACTCCTCTTTTGCTGATGGGACAAAAGAAGTGGTTTGCTCATACCCTGAATCAAGAAGAAGAGGGCATGACCACGAAAGTCGTGGATCGCCGACCACGCGTTATCATTGCAGGCTTTGGACGTTTCGGTCAGATCGTCGGACGTTTAATGTATGCCAATAAAATCAAAGTGACAGTATTAGAAAGTGATGCCAGCCAAATCCACCTATTACGTAAGTATGGTTACAAAGTGTTTTATGGCGATGCTACACAAATTGACCTATTGAGGGCTGCTGGCGCTGATAAAGCGGAAGCATTGATTATTTGTACTGATTCACCTGATGAGGTGATGGCCATCGTGGACATTTGTCGCGTGCACTTCCCGAAACTTAAGTTGTTAGCCCGAGCAAGAAGCCGTGTCGAGGCTTACCAGTTAATGAGTCATGGTGTAGAGAATTACTCTCGTGAAACATTTTTAGGGGCGCTAGATCTCGGTCGCCAAGCGCTCGTAGAACTGGGTATGCATCCTTATCAAGCAAAGCGGGCAGAAGCACATTTTCGCAAGTTAGATAATGCTATGCTTAAGGACTTATTGCCTCAACACAATGAAGATAAGAAATTAGCTCAAAGAGCGAAAGAGGCCCGCAAAGAGCTAGAAGAAATATTTGGTCGTGAAATGGAGAGCGACCATCAGTCACCTAATCATTGGAAGTAGTACTTGAGCCAAGACTCAAGCTAAGGAAATAGCGTGAAAATCAAGAAACGTTTTATTGCCGGCGCTAGCTGCCCAAATTGCAGCCAGCAAGATACCCTGCGCTGGTGGATTGAAAATAACATCGAATTAGTTGAGTGTGTCGAGTGTGAGTTTACAGAGCAGCGTAAACCACAATCTGTAGAGAAAAATAAACACTCAGATCAGGAAATGATCGGAATTTTTAAGCCGGAGTAATTGAACTTCGATAATTGATCCCCATAATACACCCAGATATCTCAGTACTTAACCCCATTCAGGTTAAGTCAATTAATCTCCCTGGAGTTAGTATGAAAATTGAAAAGAACGTTGTTGCAAGCCTTGCATACAAAGTAATGATGGAAGACGGTGTCGTTGTTGATCAATCAACAGCAGAAGCACCTCTAGATTACCTTCACGGTCACAACAACCTAATCACAGGTCTTGAAAAAGAACTTGAAGGTAAAGTGGCTGGCGACAAGTTCTCAGTAACGGTAGCTCCTGAAGAAGCTTACGGTGAGCACAACGATGCGCTAGTACAGCGCGTTCCTGCGGACGTGTTCCAAGGCGTTGAGCAAATCGAAGTGGGCATGCGCTTCCTAGCTGACACTGACCAAGGTCCAATCCCTGTTGAAGTAACAGAAGTTGACGGCAACGAAGTGGTTGTTGACGGTAACCATATGTTAGCTGGTCAAACACTAACTTTCGAAGTAGAAGTTATGTCTACACGTGAAGCAACAGCAGAAGAGATCGAACACGGTCACATCCACCAAGGTGGTGGCTGTTGTGGTGGTCACGATCATGACCACGATCACGAAGAAGAAGGCGGCTGCTGTGGCGGCGGTAGCTGTGGTTCTCACTAATCATAAGCGCCTTCACTAGATAATCTTATCTAGCAAAGCTTTGAAAAGCGCAAGTTGAGTTTTCAACTTGCGCTTTTTGTTTATCTAAGGTGTAGTGCCAACCATACAAGGAATAACAGTTGGACAAAGTGATGACGAAACCTTTCTCGATTGCCATTCATGGTGGTGCGGGCACCATCTTGCGTGAACAGGTGAGCGATGAGCTGCAACAATCCATCTTGGCGGATTTAGAAGCTGCGGTAAAAGCGGGACATCAAATTCTAGACACGGGCGGTGAAGCCTTAGATGCCGTCGTAGCGGCAGTGAAAGTATTGGAAGACTCTCCTAACTTTAATGCGGGTAAAGGCTCAGTGCTGACCAACAACGAAATGGTTGAAATGGACGCTTCTGTGATGGATGGGCGAAACCTTGCAGCAGGCGCGGTCGCTGGGGTTCGTCATATCAGAAACCCAATTGAGCTCGCTCGTGACGTGATGCGAAACAGCAATCATGTGCTGTTGGTGGGTGAGGGCGCAGAGAAGTTTGCTTTTGAGCAAGGCCATGAGTATACCGAGCAAGATTACTTCTTTACTGATCGCCGTTATGAGCAGTTGCTGTCTATGCGTGAGAAAGGACTGTTTGCTTTGTCGGAATCTCGTTACCCAGATGACCGTAAGCACGGTACGGTTGGTGCGGTAGCGTTAGATCAACAAGGCAACTTAGCCGCTGCCACCAGTACGGGTGGCGTGACGAATAAGAAATACAACCGAGTCGGAGATTCGGCTCTTATTGGTTGTGGTACGGTGGCCGAAAATGGCGTCGTGGCAGTTTCCACTACGGGTGTCGGCGAGTTCTTTATTCGTAAACGTGTTGCGGAAGATGTTGCAGCACGTATGCGTTACTTACAAGAAGATATTCATACGGCTTGTGAACACATTATCCAAGGTGATCTCAAACAGATGGGCGGAGAGGGCGGTTTGATTGCCATTGATGCTAAAGGTGAGATGCACTTTGCGATGAACAGTTCTGGCATGTACCGAGCAGGCATTAATACGCAAGGCGAGCTGAGCGTTAAAATCTACGCCGACGAATAGCTTCCTCTTGAGTACCTTCTTAAGTAATTAATACAACAAAGCCCAGAACATGTTCTGGGCTTTATGCTATTTGAGCCTGCATTTTAATAATGCGGTGGTGGGGTTTCTTCTGACGGATCGGCTAAATTCGACGAGTCCATATTTTTTACTTTACCTACCACATATTTCATCTGATCGAGCATCTTGGTAATTTGCAGTTGTTGCTGCGATAAAGCTCCGTTCAGATCTTCAATAGTCTGTTCTTGGAACGCAAGCTGACATTCTAAGTCATTAATGCGTGCTTCCAATTGCTGAATGATTTTTTCTGTCATGATCCGTTCTCTAACTGCCAAGCTTGGGCAATACCTGCTGAAGTAGCAGTAATTACGCGTTGTTTTGAATCAAAGGCTGCATCATACACGACCGCACGGGGAGGGCGAGTGTCTTTTTTGGGCTCCACTTCAAATCCACTCATTCGTTTTCCGGTTTGAGTATCCCATATCGACACACGGCCAGAAGGGCTTCCTGTGACTAGTTGAGTCCCGTCGTCAGAAAATCGTGCGGTAGAGAAAATTAATTGGCGTGACCAACTGCTCAACTGTGTGACTTCTTGTCCAGTTTTTAAATTCCAAACAATCGCTTGGTTTCCGCCATCAGATGTCATTGCTAATTTTCCATCTCTTTGCAGGGCCACGCGAACAATTCGTTGTTCATGTTCGAAGGTTCGTAGTACTTGTCCGGTTTCGGTGTCCCACAGATACGCTTTATAGTCATTACCTCCGGTTAGGGCGAAGCGCCCATTAGGAGAAATGGCCACGGAATTGACTTTTTCACGATGTGCAAGGAACTCCATGCGACGCCCGGTGACTAAGTTGACATAAATTGCTTTACCGTTGGATAACCCAAGCAGAACTTGTTCACCATTACTGGTGATATCAACGTCGCGAATGAGCGCATCAGAGATAGACCAAAGGCCTTCGGATTGCGTCCAGCCTAGGTCCCAAACTGCGAAGTTCATTTGGCTTGCTGTAATTGCGTAGCGACCATTGTCAGATATGCGGATATGGGAAACCACATTGGCATCGGCATCGAGTTCACCCAGATTGGCTAGTTGTTCATTTTGCTCTAGGTCCCACAACATCAAATGACGTTGTTGAGAATAGAGCAGAGCAAACCGTCCATCTCTGCTAAGTGCGAAGCTCGTCGCACCTTGAGGTTCTATCGGCCAACGCTGCACTTCACGCTCGGCGAAAAAGCAACCATTTAACGTGGTGATGACAATTAAATATAGGAATAAATGAAAAATTCTTTGCATCACATCTAATAATCCGGTTTGTGTCTTAAGACATATAGCTAGTATATTGGTATAACGATTGTCTTCACTAGTCTCATAGAAGATTTGTGCACAACAACCAATGGCAGAGCCATTATTGGGAGAATTTAATGAAATCAGTTTTAAAAGTGTCGCTACTTGCTGCAACAGTTATGCTAGCGGTAGGTTGTCAGAAAGAAGAAACTAAAACAGAAACCGCACCTCAAGCAGAACAAGTTCAAGCAGAAACCGGTAAAGCGGTTCACTTTAAAACCGACGACGACAAAGCGGCATACGCAATCGGTGTTTCATTTGCTAACTACCTAAGCACAAGCATCGACAAGCCAAGCGAAATCGGCATTAATCTTAACAAAGATTTGGTACTAAAAGGTATCGAAGACGTCTTCAAAGGCAATGCTGAATTGAATGAAGAAGAAACACGTGCAGCACTAGAATCTCTAGACAAGCGTGTTGCAGAAAAGATGCAAGCACAAGCGGCTGAGAAAGCAGCTGAAGCGAAAAAAGCTGGCGATGATTTCCGAGCTGAGTTTGAGAAGCAAGAAGGCGTAGTGAAGACAGATACAGGTCTTCTATACCAAGTAATGACACCAGCTGAAGGTGAGAAGCCAAAAGACACTGATACGGTTCAAGTACACTACAAAGGTACTCTGATCGACGGTACTCAGTTCGACAGCTCATACGATCGTGGTGAACCTGCAACGTTCCCACTTAACCGTGTAATCCCAGGTTGGACAGAGGGTGTTCAGCTAATGCCTGTGGGTTCTAAATTCAAATTCGTTATCCCGCCAGAGCTAGCATACGGTGACCAAGACACACCAAGCATTCCTGCTAACTCAACGCTAGTATTTGAAGTTGAGCTGCTAAAAGTTGAGAACGACAACGCAGAGCAATAACAATAAGCTGCGATAAGTTATTGAAAAAGGTCCGTTTAACGGGCCTTTTTTGTTCTAGGTCACTAGTTGGTGAGTTTGCTAGGTTGCTTTTCAAATTTTCTGATAAACTTACACCAATTTGTTGATTTTTCGCTCGAAGGCTTATGACAACTACAGAAACAATAAACGCGGAGATGTTGCTCGAAATGGAATCCGTTAACGTGATGCCGTTTACCGAGCACGACAAAATCATTTTAAGATCTTATGAGGCGGTCGTGGATGGTATCGCCAGCCTGATAGGTCCATTTTGTGAAATCGTTCTTCACTCTCTAGAAGACTTAAATACCTCTGCAATTAAAATCGCTAACGGTGAAAACACGGGGCGCCAAGTCGGCTCACCAATCACTGATTTAGCGCTTAAGATGCTAAAAGACATCGAAGGCTCGGAGCGCAACTTCTCACGTTCGTACTTTACCCGTGCAAAAGGTGGCGTGTTGATGAAGTCGATTACTGTCGCCATTCGTAATGGCGAAAATCGCGTGATTGGTTTGTTGTGTATCAACGTCAATTTGGATGCGCCTTTCTCGCAAGTCCTTCAGTCTTTCATGCCGACGCAAGAAGCGAAAGAAGCGGCTTCCTCGGTCAACTTTGCTAGTGACGTAGAAGAGCTGGTGGACCAAACTGTTGAACGCACCATCGAAGAGATCAATGCGGATAAATCCGTGTCTAACAACACCAAAAATCGCCAGATCGTGATGGAGTTGTACGACAAAGGTATCTTCGATATTAAAGATGCCATCAACCGTGTCGCGGATCGCCTTAATATTTCAAAACACACCGTTTACTTGTACATTCGTCAACGTAAAACCGAGGATGATGAAAGGTGAGTAAACTGACTTACACGTTAGTGGTGAATGGTCCCGTTTATGGCAGCCAGTCAGCGCGCAGTGCTTATCAGTTCGCCAAAGCGGTGATAGAGCAAGGCCATCAGCTAGTGAGCGTCTTCTTTTATCAAGATGGTGTGACTAATGGTACTGCTTTGAGTGTGCCAGCCAACGATGAATTTGATCTCAATAAGGCGTGGCAGTCTTTGGCTAAAGAGCATGGTGTTCGCCTAGAAACTTGTGTCGCGGCCGCTTTGCGTCGCGGGATTGTAAGTGAAGAAGAAGCGAATCAACATGGTTTGGTTCAGAACAATCTAGCCGATGGTTTTGAACAAGCAGGCTTAGGTAGCCTAGCTGAAGCGATGTTAACCCAAGACAGAGTGGTACAGTTTTGAGTCAGTTAACTTATCTATTTCGTAGTGCGCCACATGGCTGTGCAGCTGGTCGTGAAGGTGTGGATGCACTGTTAGCCGCGTCGGCTTACTGTGAAGATATCAGCGTCATTTTCATGGGTGACGGGGTATACCAGCTTCTACTCGGGCAAGACCCCAACAATATTTTGAGTAAAGATTACGCGCCGATGTTAAAGCTTTTCGATTTATACGACATCGAACAAGTCTTTGTGTGTTCAGAGTCGTTAACCCAGCGAGGTTTGGCGCAAGCGGATTTAGTCATTGAAGCCCAAGCGTTAAGCTCAGAACAGCTCAAAGATAAGTTACAACACGCTGGCAAGCTACTGTCTTTTTGAGGAAGTTATGTTACACATCATAAAAACAGTCTCTGCTCTAGAAGACGCTATGCCTTTATGCAGTGAACAGGATGACATCTTACTTATAGAAGATGCAGTGTACGCTGCTAACTCGCAACATAAAGCATTTTCCCATCTAAAAAACCGCAGCGTATTTGTGTTAGAGAGCGATGCGCAAGCTCGCGGTATTGCAAATCGTATCAGTCCATCGCTGACGATTGTGAATTACTCAGGCTTCGTTGAACTAACAGCAAAACAGGATAAATCCCTAACTTGGGATTGAACAAGATTTGCTGTCGACAAAGCTTTACGGATGAATTGTTCTAATTGAACAAAAAAGATCCGTATATTTCTTGACACACCTCTCACTGCTGCATAGAATTTTGCGTCCCTAACTGCATTGGCAGTTGGGGATAGATTTTTCACAAAGCTTACTTTCAAGTAAATCAGGAGCTAGTTAATGGCAACTATTAACCAGTTGGTACGTAAGCCACGTGCAAAGCAAGTTGTTAAAAGCAACGTGCCTGCACTAGAAGCGTGCCCACAAAAACGTGGTGTATGTACTCGTGTTTACACTACTACACCTAAAAAACCTAACTCAGCACTTCGTAAAGTTTGTCGTGTACGTCTGACAAACGGCTTCGAAGTTACATCGTACATCGGCGGTGAAGGTCACAACCTTCAAGAGCACTCAGTTGTTCTAATCCGTGGTGGTCGTGTTAAAGACCTTCCAGGTGTGCGTTACCACACTGTTCGCGGCGCACTAGACTGTGCTGGCGTAAATGACCGTAAACAAGGTCGTTCTAAGTACGGTGTGAAGCGTCCTAAGTCTTAATGGATTCCGTTAAGTAAGGCCAAACACTAAATTATTTTTAATTTTTTGAAAAAACTGAAAAGTTTTGGATAAAACCTGAAGAAGACAACGGAGATAAATCCATGCCACGTCGTCGCGTCATTGGTCAGCGTAAGATCCTTCCAGATCCAAAATTCAAATCTGAATTGCTGGCAAAATTCGTTAACATCCTAATGGTTGACGGTAAAAAATCTACTGCAGAGAAAATCGTTTACACTGCACTAGATGCTATGGCTGAAAAGTCTGGTAAAGACCACTTAGCTATTTTTGAAGAAGCTCTTGAAAACGTTCGCCCAGCGGTAGAGGTTAAATCTCGCCGTGTTGGTGGTTCAACTTACCAAGTACCTGTAGAAGTACGTCCGGTTCGCCGTAACGCACTTGCTATGCGTTGGTTGGTTGAAGCTGCGCGCAAGCGTGGTGAAAAATCTATGGCTCAACGCCTAGCTGCTGAAATGCTAGACGCGTCTGAGAACAAAGGTACTGCGGTTAAGAAACGTGAAGACGTTCACCGCATGGCTGACGCAAACAAAGCGTTCGCTCATTACCGTTGGTAATACCTTCTGTGCTGCGAGGTTCTCTCGCAGCACTTTTCTATACTCTAAGGTACACCTTAGTAAGAGGATACAATCGTGGCTCGTAAAACTCCTATTGAGCTATACCGTAATATCGGTATCTGTGCTCACGTAGATGCAGGAAAAACAACCACAACTGAGCGTATTCTGTTCTACACTGGCCTTTCTCACAAAATCGGCGAAGTTCACGATGGTGCAGCAACCATGGACTGGATGGAGCAGGAGCAGGAGCGTGGTATCACTATCACATCCGCTGCGACTACTACATTCTGGCGTGGTATGGAAGCACAGTTCCCTGAGCATCGCGTAAACATCATTGATACCCCTGGACACGTTGACTTTACTATCGAAGTAGAGCGTTCTCTTCGTGTACTTGATGGTGCTGTGGTTGTGTTCTGTGGCTCATCTGGTGTTGAACCTCAGTCTGAAACTGTATGGCGTCAAGCAGACAAATACCACGTTCCACGTTTGGTATTTGTAAACAAGATGGACCGTGCGGGCGCAGACTTCCTACGCGTTGTGAACCAAATTAAGAATCGTCTTGGTGCGACTCCTGTTCCAATCCAGCTGAACGTTGGTGCGGAAGATGAGTTCAGAGGTGTCATCGACCTTATCAAGATGAAAATGATCAACTGGAATGATGCCGATCAAGGCACTTCGTTTACTTACGAAGACATCCCAGCTGACATGATTGAACTTGCTGAAGAGTGGCGCAACCACATGGTTGAATCCGCTGCTGAAGCTAGCGAAGAGCTGATGGACAAGTACCTTGAAGAAGGTGAATTGACTGAAGCTGAGCTCAAACAAGCTCTACGTACTCGCACACTAAATAACGAAATCGTACTGGCTACTTGTGGTAGTGCGTTTAAGAACAAAGGTGTTCAAGCGGTACTGGATGCAGTCGTTGAGTTCTTGCCATCGCCTGTTGACGTACCTGCAATTAAAGGTGTCGACGAAAGAGAAAATGAAGTTGAGCGTCATGCTGACGACAACGAACCTTTCTCAGCGCTAGCGTTTAAGATTGCGACTGACCCATTCGTGGGCACGCTAACTTTCATGCGTGTTTACTCCGGTGTTGTAAACTCGGGTGACGCTGTTTACAACTCAGTAAAAGAGAAGAAAGAGCGTTTCGGTCGTATCGTTCAGATGCATGCGAATAAGCGTGAAGAAGTGAAAGAAGTTCGCGCTGGTGATATTGCAGCTGCTATCGGTCTGAAAGACGTAACAACAGGTGACACACTGTGTGATCAGAACCACAAAGTGATTCTAGAACGCATGGAGTTCCCTGAACCAGTTATTCAGATTGCTGTAGAGCCTCGTTCTAAGGCAGACCAAGAGAAAATGGCTATCGCGCTAGGTAAACTAGCCGCGGAAGATCCATCATTCCGCGTGGAAACGGACGACGAATCAGGTCAGACTCTGATCTCAGGTATGGGTGAACTTCACCTAGACATTATCGTTGATCGTATGAAGCGTGAATTCAGCGTTGATTGTAACGTTGGTAAACCTCAGGTTGCTTACCGTGAAACCATTCGTGGTAAAGCGGAAGTTGAAGGTAAGTTTGTTCGTCAATCAGGTGGTCGTGGTCAATACGGTCATGTTTGGGTCAAACTTGAACCTTCTGAGCCTGGTGAAGGTTTCGTATTCGTAGACGAAATCGTGGGCGGTGTGATTCCTAAGGAATACATCAGTTCGGTATCGAAAGGTATCGAAGAGCAAATGAATAGTGGTGTTCTAGCGGGTTACCCTGTACTAGATATTAAAGCTACACTATTTGATGGTTCTTACCACGATGTAGACTCAAGCGAGATGGCGTTTAAGATCGCTGGCTCGATGGCATTCAAGAAAGGTGCACTAGAAGCACAACCTGTGATTCTAGAACCTATGATGAATGTCGAAGTAACCACTCCGGAAGACTGGATGGGGGACGTTGTTGGTGACCTAAACCGTCGTCGCGGTATCATTGAAGGCATGGACGAAGGTGTGGCTGGTCTTAAGATCATCCGTGCTCAAGTACCACTATCCGAAATGTTCGGTTACGCAACTGATCTACGTTCTGCAACTCAAGGCCGTGCGTCTTACTCTATGGAGTTTCACGAGTACGCTGAAGTGCCGAAAAACTTCGCAGATAAAATTATTGCAGAGCGTGGTTACTAATTGACGATTGAACTGCAAAAAGTTTACGACTTTTTGCGAGATCAGGGCGTCCAAATATTGCGCTAACGGGCGTTGGCGCATAAAATAACAATTTCTGGCGCGTCGTCGATCAATAATGATCACGACGAATCATAACTAGGAAGGAACACGATCGTGTCTAAAGAAAAATTTGAACGTACGAAACCGCACGTTAACGTTGGTACTATCGGCCACGTTGACCACGGTAAAACA